>NZ_JARVCN010000091.1:0-10807 GCF_038442745.1 Crocosphaera sp. Alani8 | reverse complement strand
TCTATTAGTAAAGGGTTTTATAAGGGGGTTAAAAAGAGCGGATTTGGTATAACAGACAATAAACTGCCTAATATGTCCCTGAATTTTGTGGTAATTTGCATCGATTCCGTTTTTTTTGTTGAAATAGTTGCTAGAGAGTATCCAAAACTTCGTTGACTTTTCAGTATAATTAATTACTTTGTCAAGATAACTTAATAAAAAGCCACCATAATTATCTTGAGCTAATCTTAAAACCCCAACTGAAAAATTAGCTAGAATACGTTTGGTTACTAACCCTAACCGATATTCTATTGAAAAGTGATTGTGAGGAGATGAAACGAGAATGTACAAGTCTTTGCTACCTGCTTTGATAGTGGGATCTGCCCTAGTAGGTAATGTTAGTTACGCCGAACCTGTCCCTTACCCCTCACAGACGGCTCAACAGACCGAGCAATTGACCCCAAACAATGGTATCCCTGCTCAAAGTTACGATTATCAAACCACACTACAGCAACTCAGTAGTATTCAACAATTGAGAGATGTTTCCCCCACAGATTGGTCTTATGAGGCTTTGAGAAATCTGGTGGAAAATTATGGCTGTATTGTGGGTTATCCCGATCGCACTTATCGAGGGGATCGCGCCCTGACTCGGAATGAGTTTGCTGCTGGTTTGAATGCTTGTATGGAACAGTTAGAGCGACGTTTACTAGAAGCTCGCAATATGGGTTCAGCAGCTTATCAAAACACTGCTCCCGAGATTCAAGCTATCCCAACTGATCGGGGAGAACATTTCACCCACGTCATAGATCGGGCATTTTACAACGAAAGTTTACGCTTTTATGACAATACGGATATGTTCGGCCAGATGAATAAGATTTTTGGTTGGCGATATGCTCCAGGATCTTTCTTCGATAACACCATCGCTAATGATGCTAAAACCATCGAAGCAGTATTATGGGATGGACTGAGACAACAAACCGCCGGACCGAGAATTCGCACCCCTGATCTTGTGAACCCCTTTAATTCTTCTTTAAGTGGAAATCCCGACTACATTCGTACTCAACCACCAACCATAAGGGATCGTCAGTTTGAGCAGCAACGAATTCCTATTATTCCCCAATAGATACGAGTTATTTGTCCCCCACTGGAGGGTATGGGGGGCTAATGGCTCAATAATACCAAATCCGCTTTAAAAAGTAGATAATCATCTTGAGAAGGTAAACATAGCAGAGGTAGAAACAATATTACCCTGCCATAATAAAAAAGAAATGGGAAAGTATCTTTAACTCACATCTTGCACCTTCGATAAAACTGGCTAGTTTGTAAGGGTTCAGCTATCAGCCATCAGCTGAAACATATCAATCCCTATCATCTACTTTGAGTAAGATTAAATGAAGGCTGAACGCTGTGCGATAGCGCCGGAACGGAGTGAGGAACTGCTGAGTAATTCAAGTTTTTCTATACTGGTGCAAGAGATCAGTTTAATATCCAGGGTGCAGGAGTTGAACCTGCCTAGCACGAATTATGAGTTCGTTGCCTAAACCGCTCGGCCAACCCTGGCTATGGGGCTAAATAACTATCATAGCACCTTTTAACCATAACATTATTAGTGTTTCCTTTGGATAGCAATCAGTCATCAGTGGTGAGAATTTAAGTCTGAGACATAAGGGAACAGTGAGCAGGGGTAATTGATAACTGGTCACTGTTCACTGGCAAAAAAGATATCTTATCAATCATTTCTGATGATTAGATCAATCCTCTTCAAATCCAGTTCCCCTTCCCTAAGAAACAGAGGTAAACTTGTTCATAATTTCAGGATTATCGCTCCAAACCGCAGCAATATCAATGGTTCCACTCAAGAAGTTTTGACGACAAGCGCGCCTCTGAATTTTCCCACTGGCGGTTTTAAGGACGGTTCCTGATTTGGCTAAAACAATAGCATAGGTTTGAATTTCGTGTTCTTCGGCAATTTCTTGGCGAATGTCCCCTAACAACTCTTCAAAATTTAATTCTCCGCTACGTCTTTCTAACTCTTGAACAACCACTAATTGTTCTTCCCCGTCTACCTCAACGGAAAAAGCCGCTCCGTAGTCAGAGCGAAAAACAGGGTTAAGATGCTGTACCGTCCATTCGAGATCCTGGGGATAATGGTTGGTTCCTCGAATGATAATTAAGTCTTTCATCCTTCCTGTAATATAGAGTTCTCCGTCTTTAAGAAACCCTAAATCCCCTGTCCTTAAAAAAGGTCCCTCTTGAGTGTCTTGGATATGAGCTTGAAAAGTCTCTGCTGTGGCTTCTTGGCGTTGCCAGTAACCCTGAGCTACACTGGGATCTGATACCCAAATTTCTCCTACTTCATCCTCAGCACAACGGGTTAAAGTATCGGGGTTGACAATCGCTACTTTTGTCTCGCACACTAACTGCCCACAACTAGCCATCACACGGGTGCCTTTTTCCCGTTGGGGATCGGCTTCGACGATTTTATCTTTCTCCATAGCAGAAGCATCTAAACAGGCAAACACAGGATGGGTTCCTTTGGGTTTACTAGATACCAGTAAGGTATATTCTGCTAACCCGTAAGCAGGGGCAAAGGTTTCCCAACGGAAACCACAAGCAGAAAAAGTTTCCACAAAATTGATCATTACCCTGGGGTTAATGGGTTCGGCGGCGTTTCCTGCTGCTTCCCAACTACTCAAATCAAGTTGCCCGATGTCTTTGCTTTTGAGGCGACGTAAACAGAGATCGTAAGCGAAGTTGGGGGCTTGGGAATGGGTTACTTTATATTTGGTAATGTTACGCAACCATTGAATAGGGCGTTTAATAAACGAGAAAGGGGACATCACATAACAAGGGGTTCCGTTGTACAAGGGAACCATCATCCCCTCCACTAAGCCATAATCGTGAAAGTAGGGCATCCAGGTATGGGTAACGCTATTTTCGTTGTAGCCGCAAGCCCGTTGTAAATAGTTGGCATGGTGCATTAAATTGAAATGGGATAGCATCACTCCTTTGGGGGTAGAAGTAGATCCGGACGTATATTGTAAATAAGCTAATTCATCTTTATCTACCTGGGGATCTTTCCAGTCCTCAGCCAAGGATAAATCCACCGTAGCGGTGTCAATCCACTTCATTTGGTCAAATTCGGTAAATTCTTCTTTAACTCCTTCTACAAGGGATAAAATTTCCTGTGTGGTCAAGGCTAGTGTCGCGTTGGCATCTTTAACGATAGCCCGCAGACGGGGTAAAGTTCGCTTCAACCTTCCTGACTCTGGTGGAGGAACCGGAATGGCGATCACACCAGCGTACAAACAGCCACAAAAGGCTGCGATTACTTCTAACCCTTGGGGATATAAAAGTAATGCTCTTTCTCCTCTGGCTTGATATTTTTGTAATTGTGCGGCGATGGCTTTGGCTTGTTGATCTAAGGCTGCGTAGGTTAAGGGTTGACTTTCTTTTTTTCCGTCTATTAAGAAAGTATAGCCGTGACCATTTGGGGTTTGCTGGGCCCTGAGACGCAATAATTCTATTAATGTGGTAGGAGAGGTTAAAGATGTTGCTGAGCCTTGAGTCATGGTTATCTTTGGAGAAGGAGTTAGAGGAGATTTGGTATCTCAAAAAACTTTATCAATTCTCAAGGAAATCTTCAAGTTATTAGTTACCAATTATCCATAGGTGTTCATCGCTAAAATGGGAGACGGGGGATACTGTTAACAAATCCTTGAATGTTTTGATAAATTTCTGCTAAGCGATCGCCGTCTACGTGAATTTCTTCTGTGGGGTAGTTTTCAAAGATTTCGATTAAACGTATGTTTTGATCGGACATGGCCGAAGTAACTAAAGCCCCTCTCAAGGATTCTCTATTAGCTCGTTTTGATGGGGTATGAATTACCTCTCCCACGGGATCGAGTACCATACTGCCGGCAAAACTATTTAGAACTTTCGATAAAAAAACAGGATCAACATCTACATTATTATTCAATAACACCCTCAATTCTTCTGGCTTTTTGTTGGCTAATTTCAGATAGGATTTTAAGGATCTCGAGGCTTCTCCTGTGTTGGCTAAGTGACTCAATTCTTCCACAGAAACAGATTCTCGTAAAATGCTGTATTTTAGAATAACGGTTTCCGCCGCTTGAGCAGATACTTTAGGTGAAAATAATCCCACCATAGCCAGCATAAAACTTATTATAAGTTGGGGTTTCTTAAAGAGTTTTTTCTTTTGTATCATCATCAATAATTTTCCTAATAATATTTTCGCTTTTACTATTTTAGCTAAAATGTAATAATTATCTTTTGGCTTCAAGACAGTATAACCAGGTGTCACAGAAAAGATTCCTTTAAATATTATGGTCAGGTTTCATATTTTATTATCTTGAATATAATAAGTATAGTAGCTTATAAAGTAAGGATAGTATTGTATGACACTTCAGCCTGAAATTATGAAGTCCGTTGAACAATTGGGCTACCGTGTCACTGTGGGGGACGTGGCGGCCAAATCTGGATTAAACATTAATTTAGCACAACAAGGATTACTGGCCTTAGCCTCTGATGTGTCGGGACATTTAGAAGTGGCAGAGTCGGGAGACATTGTTTATCTTTTTCCTGAAAATTTTAGAACCATTCTTCGTAATAAATACTGGAAACTACAATTACAAGAAACCTGGGAAAAAATTTGGAAGGTTTTATTCTATATTATTCGTATTTCTTTCGGTATTGTTTTGGTGGCTTCTATTATTTTAATGTTAGTTGCTATTACTATTATTATTATCGGTTTAAATTCTAGCCGAGATGGTGATAATGGTTCTAACAGTGGTGGCAGAGGTTATCGAGGGGGAGGATTCTTTTTCTTGCCCAATTTTGGCGACCTATTTTGGATTTTTTATCCCAATTACGGCTACGGTGATTATGGTAACAATTCTTCGAGAAGATCCCGCAACGGAAGTTCTGATGGGATGAACTTTTTAGAAGCAATATTCTCTTTTCTTTTCGGAGATGGTAACCCAAACTATAATCTAGAAGAACGTCGCTGGAAAACCATCGGCACGGTTATAAAAAATAATAAAGGATCAATTATTGCCGAACAAGTTGCTCCCTATTTAGATAATATTGACCGCTACAATCAAGAAAATGAGGACTATATTTTACCGGTTTTAACTCGCTTCAATGGTAATCCAGAAGTATCTCCCAACGGTGAATTAATTTATCATTTTCCTGAGTTACAAGTTACGGTTCAAAAATCAACTGAACAATCACTTACTAGTTATTTACGGGAAAGATTGTATAAATTTAGCAATGCTGGTAGTAGTAAAATAATGTTAGCTATCGGCTTAGGAGCGTTAAACTTTATTTTAGCGTTGGTGTTAGGATCATTTTTAAAAGATCCGGCTATTGTGGCACAATTTGGTGGTTTTATTGCTTTTATTAATTCGATCTACTGGTTATTATTAGGATACGCCATCGCTTTTCTGGGAATACCTATGGTTCGTTACTTCGTTATTCAAACGAGAAATGGTAAAATCGAGCAGAGAAATAAGAAAAGAAAAGAAAGAACTGAACTTTTACAAAGTAAAAGCGAAACAATACAGCATAAATTAGAATACGCTAGTCAATTCGCCAATCAAGGCCTTATTAAGCAGTCCGACATCGCTTACACTACAGAGAAAGATATCTTAGAACAAGAAATAGAACAAACAGACAAAATTGATCAAGAATGGCAAAAGCGTCTAGATGCTTTGGACAAGTGATACCAAATCCGGTTCTAAAACCCATCTTATCTTCTAGAAGATAAGATGGGTTTTAGAACCGGATTTGGTATCAGACGTAACTACAAAACGGGGATTGTAGGTAAACGAGGAATGGGTACTCTAGCTCCTTAATATCTATTTTGAAAACAGTCTTTTAACCTTTCCATAACCTTAATATGAGTTTCTTGATCTTATAATTTGCCTATTGTTATTAAAATACACTTTTAACTTTTTGAATCATGGCAACAATTAATGGAACCGGTTTAAGTGAAGTCTTAGTCGGCACATCTTTAGCTGACGAAATTTTTGGTCGAGGTGGAAACGACACTCTTCGAGGTAGAGGTGGAGATGATGACCTCCGAGGTGGTAATGGTGCCGATAGATTAATTGGTGTTGATGTATTGAGTGCTACTCCTGGTTTAGGTGAAATTGATACTATCAGAGGCAATGGTGGTGCAGACACATTTGTTCTTGGAGATGGTGTCAATGTTTTCTACTCTTTTAATGGTAGCGATGACTTTGCTGACATTCGGGGATTCCAAAGCGATCTTGATATTATTGAACTAACTGGTGATATTAGTGATTACTTCTTCAACCCAGATAATACAGCAATCTTTGAGACCAGTAGTAATGATCTTATTGCAGAATTTACTAATGGAGCCTTTGCGTTTGGTGATTTAACGTTTGTGTCACTTTAGGTAAAGTTGAGATCATACTTTTTTCCTAATTTGTTGCCCATAAATTTTATTTCATAGAACTATTAGCTCCCCCAACTCAAGAAGTTGGGGGTTTTTTCTTAAAACTGAACTTCCCCTTTGACAAAAGCACTTTAGCCCCTTTTAAAACCAGTTTCATCAAAGAATCCCACGGGGTTCTAGGTGTGGGAGTGTCAATTTATCTGGTGTATTCTATTAATTCCCTTCTATCACCAATTAAGTAAAATGTTTGCATAGAATTATCACTGAAACCATAATGATGTTTATGGCAAACCTCATCGCTTTCTCCGTTATAAAAAGTGTATCGATCTTGGATCACACATAAACTAATTGTTTGTATCTCTTCGTCTTCTAAGTCTAAAAGATAGGTACGCTCAACAGTCTGAGCGCGGTCTACTTCTACATAAGTGTACCAATTATCAGGGTAGACCATACACTCCCCAGGTTCCACTAACCACCATCCCTTAGTAACCCAGGTTTCGTCGCTGTTGATATATGCACCAGATACTCGGACAATTTCGTTACGATAATTACAAAGTTCTGCTCCTTGGGCCACATTAGGAGATAAAGCTAACTCTCCAAACCCTGCACCCAAAAGCATCAACGACCATAAACCGAGGGATTTTTTCATGGTTTTTTCTCCTCAACCTTAACTTGGTAGGCTATGTTTTCTTCCACCAAATATTTTAGCTAACTTAATCAAAGAACTCCCTAAAGACTAACTTAACTAAATAACGCCTTAGCAAGTTGAACGTGAAGTTTATGACTAGCTTTATAAGCCAAAAAATGGGCTTGAGGGATGGTTCCCAATAAACTTAAATCCCCAATTAAATCTAGGAGTTTGTGGCGTGCTGGTTCGTTTTCAAACCGTAGAGGGGGATTAAGCCAACCGGAGCGATCGCACACTAAAGCGTTGTCTAGAGTTCCCCCTTTAATCAAACCTGATTGCTTTAACTGCTCGATTTGATCGGCGAACCCGAAAGTTCTCGCCGGAGCAATTAACTCTTGAAACGGCTCTTTTTTAGGGTTCCAACTTATCCATTGATTGGCGATCGCTTCGTAAGGAAAATCGATACCGTAGCTAAAGCGCATTTCTGGGGCAGGAATAGCGGCTACAAAAGCGTCTTGATCCCTAACCCACACGGGTTCATCAATGGGTGTTCCCACTGCCATTTCTGAGGGATTCAGCCCCGATTCAACCAAAGCATCCACCCAATTTTTTGCAGAACCATCCAATAGGGGAACTTCTGGCCCATCGATTTCGATACAAGCATTTTCAACACCAGATCCGATCAATGCAGCCAATAAGTGTTCCACGGTGCGAACCGTTGCTCCATTGGCCATCAACTCTGTGGAGAGTAAGGTTTGATTAACTGTTGCAACAGTAGCCGGAATGATCGGTTTTTCGGGCAAATCAACGCGAATAAAATAACGTCCTTGGTTGCCATAGTTAGGTAATACTTTCACCTGAGTTTTTGTCCCAGAATGTAACCCAACGCCAGATATTCTAAACCCTTTTTCTTTGGTAAATGTCATTTTAAACCCCAGTAAGTTTGAAATAGAAGTTTTTATATTTTTGAGAGGTATTGTATAACAGTTTAAAATCTCTCTCCAATACCAAAATGAATGCGAGAGTCTCCGTCATCGTTTACCCCATAATCTACCCGAATGGGACCTACTGGGGATTGAATCCTTACCCCAATGCCATAACCATAACCATCGCTCGGTAATCCTCTTACCACCCCAGGAATACCACGAACAGACCGTTGAGACTTGATGGTTGTACCATAATCGAAGAAAACAGCCGCCCCAACTGCCGGAATAATGGGAAATCGGTATTCTGCGGTGGCCTGAAAATAACTGCGTCCGTTACCCACTTCCCCTTCTGCGTAACCCCGTACGGAGTTACTGCCCCCGATGACAAAGGCTTCGTAGGGGGGTAAATCTTCAAATACGGTTCCTGCTTGCACATTAAAGGCTAAAGCCTGGGGTTTGGGCTGATCTTCTGCGATGAACCCTAAATCGATTAAATTCAGGGGAATAAAGTAACTATAATTCCCTCGTAAACGTGTGAAAGCAACGCTTCCCGAACCCACAGGGAAGGTTTGTTCTATCCCCAGGCGTAACACATAACCACTGGTGGGACGTAAGGGGTTATTACGAAAATCTTGAGCGGCAGCAAAACTGAGGGTTAACAAGTCATCCCGCCCCGAATCGCTAAAAGCCAGTGGTTGTTCGGGAAAACCATTCAGAGGGGCTGATAGAGGGGCAATATCCCCGTCGGCGTTTTCGATTTGTACCCGTTGGTAGTTAATTCCTGCAGTGAGTCGCCAGTCGGGTTTAGTGAAGGGATCGTCTGCCAAAGGCCGCGCAAAGGAAACTCCACCTCCTGTACGAATAACTCGGGGACTGTCGAAACCGTTGAGGGTTCTAATGGAAGAATCGTCCCCGTCAAAAACCAGGGAAATAGTACGACGACGGAACCCGTTAACGGTGTAGGCAGTACGGAAGGGATCACCGCCAATCCAAGGATCTGTAAAACTAACATCCAGCAGTAGTTCCCTTTCCCCTACTTGCACCTCACCACCCAGGGTTTGACTGTTACCCCCCAAGTTCTGTTCTTGGTAACTGATGGTTCCAAAAAGTCCACTGCTGGAACTGATACCTGTACCTGCGGCCAAAGACCCGGTGTTTCCTTCTACAACATCCACGTTAACAATCACTTCTCTGGGGTCTTCCCCTGGACTAAAGGATACTCGCACGTCTTCAAATAATCCCAAGCCAAAAATCCGTTGTAGATCGAATTGGGCAGTTCTTCTGTTAAAAACATCCCCTGGTTTGAGCTGCATTTCACGGGTAACGATAAAGTCTCGAGTTCTTCCATCTAGGGGTTCGTCTTCCCCATCAAAAAAGCGTACTTGTACATCTTCTATCACCCCCTCAGCGATCACCAGGGTGACAATACCGTCTTCGCTAACTTCGGGGGAACCAATTACCTGGGCAAGATCAAACCCTTGTTCGGCGTACCATTCGTTAATCTGTCTAATTCCCTCTTGCAGTTGTCTCAGGTTCAGGGTTTCTCCGTATTGATCCCCAAAAATTTCTTGGACTTTTTCTGGGGGTAAGGCTCGTTTATCTTCGATATCGGGTACGGTGCTAACCACCACTTGTTCTAAGACGGGATTAACTGCGACGGTGTAAGTGATTCTCACCCCTAAAGGTGTGTCAGCAGGGGTAACTTCCACGTTGGCAAAGAAACCTGTGGCGTAAATGGCGTTTACGTCTTCTTGTAGTTGGGAACGGGTAGCTGTACGCCCTGGGCGAGTCTGAATTGTGTTATAAACTAAGTCTTGTAATTCTGGATCGGCCCCTTCAACCAAGACTTCTACCACTAACACCCTTGGTTCCTCTTCTGTGGTTTCTGTTTCCTGTGCTTCTGATTCAGGAGCGGGGATTACTTCGGGAGTGGGAACTACTGGGGGGTCAGTATCTTGGGAATCTTCTATATCGCTGGGAGGGGTTGTCTGTTGAGATGTGGGGGTTGACTCGGGGGGAGTCTGAGCTAAATCTTTTGGGTTTGAATCTTGGGCTAAACCTTTATTTTCTAAGTTTGCTGTGGCAGATTCCTCGAGGGGTTCGGTGGGAAATTCCTCTTTTTTCAGGTTGGAAACCTTGGGGTAGGGTTCAACTGTTTCTGAGGATTCTTCCAACCAGGGATCGCTGATTACAGCCAGATCGGAGTTTCTGGGAGTTGTTTCTTCAGGGGAGTTTGGGGACTCTTCCATAACAGAAACTTGTTCTTTAATTACGGAAACCTTGGTATAAGGCTCAGCACTGCCGGAATACCCGTCACCCCATGACTCTGAGGTTAAGTCGTCTAGAAACTCAAAACTAGTCGCTTCTGGGTCTTTAATACTGGCTACTGACGGCACGTTTTGCCCCCTCAAGGGTTCATCTGTCACCCATACGGTTGCTGTCGTCAGGATAATCCCCAGTAAGGGAGAAAAATGTACTCTTTTACTCTGGTTTGACACGTCCTACACACCCAATCAAGCTATAGCGTTTTTACTGTTATCCGTTGCCTATGGTTAACTTAACTGATAGCTACCAGCTTGTCTAACAGCCAATCCGTATTACCCGTTTCTTTGACTCTGGCCATGAAAAATTGTTCCAACTATCTGTTGAAATCAAAAAATTGAAAATTTATTTGCCATAATAAAAACAATGAGATGAATAGTTCTAGTTGAACAGTTTTCTTTTCGTTATTGGGGCTGGTCGGTGGTCTTTAGATGAAATAATCACCAAAAAATTTAGGTAAGTAAGTCAGCAGAATTAATTGTATATTTTATGGTATAGTTTTATCAGCAT
>NZ_JARVCN010000090.1:0-10852 GCF_038442745.1 Crocosphaera sp. Alani8 | reverse complement strand
GATAAGAGCCTGTGATAGAAGAATCCCACGCGGTTCTACCCGTGGGAGTGTCAAGTGAGCAGTTATCAGTGAACAGTGAACAGTGAACAGTGAACAGTTATCAGTTAGCAGTGAACAGTTATCAGTGTAAAAGTAATACTAAGTCCGCACTGAATACTGAATGCTGACTGCTGAAGACTGAATACTGAATACTTGCTTGTTAGATAAAAATGGTTTTCGGGTACTCTAAAAATACAAGCACCTCTGATTGTTTCTTATTTTGTGTGATGCAAACTGCTTATAATTCAGATTCTATAAGGGTTTCAGAGCTTTTAGAGGCTTTATAGGTGCTTGCAAAATCCTGTAACCTTTGTTTGATGAGGGTTTCAGCGAATGGTTTTCACTCTCAACTGGTCACTTTGGGGGATTCACTAGCTATTTTCAGGAGGTGCTTGTAAAATCGATTAAGAACACCGATTAATTATAGGTTTCAGCCGTCGCTGTGTTTTAACCTTTGATGCCATAAGGCGTTGATCACTCTATGCTTTCGACGGCATCCATAATATGGCTAGAGTGTTTTAACCTTTGATGCCGTAAGGCGTTTATAACTCAAGAAGAATGAATTACTTTTGTCATGTTTCTGCTGTGATGATCTCGCAAATCTTGAGCTACATTTTCAGGAACCAGATGAGAAATAGAGCCACCAAACCGAGCAATTTCCTTAACGGTACTACTACTCAAAAAACTATACTCTTTACTGGTAGCAAGGAAAACAGTTTGTACCTCTTTAGCAAGGGTTTTATTTGTGTGAGCCATTTGTAATTCTTTTTCAAAATCAGACAATACCCTCAAACCCCGTAACAACACCTGAGCATTGTGTAATTTTGCGTAATCTACGGTTAACCCCGTGTAACTATCTACCTCAACTTTAGATAAGTGTTGCGTACATTCTTTAATTTGCTCAACCCTTTTTTCTACGGGAAATAGAGGCTTTTTGCTAGGATTATACATCACCGTAACAATGACTTTTTCAAACAACAAAACTCCTCGCTCGATAATATCAAGATGACCAAGGGTAATGGGGTCAAAACTTCCTGGGTAAATAGCTATCATTTTCAGGACTCATTACTTGTGGTTTGCTTTTTGTACGTTGTCTCCAAAAATCCCGACAAAGTGATTCTACGGAGATTTTAGCACAAACCCGTTTTTTAAGCTTATTTGAGCGAAGGTAAACAATAATCCCACAATGGAAGCACTGAGCAAGAACAGTGATAGAAAACCTCATCAAAGTGGGGATACTGAATTTAAGAAGGCGGAAGCTTTTTTGCCGGGTTCATTGCGTAAGATAGATTCAACAAGCATTTTAGAGGGTTTCCAATGGGGAAAACTTCGGTCTTATCACCCAGTCGTCTTGAAAGACTATTGCAAATGGATGAGTTGCTTCGCTCCAAAAGGCGAATCACGCAACCGATATTAGCTGAAAAATTAGAGGTCACAGAAAGGACAATTAGAAATGACTTACGTTTTCTTGAATGTCACTTTAATGCTCCTTTGAAATACACTAAAAAACAAGGATGGTATTACATTGATGATAATTGGCAACTACCAAATGTTTCCTTGAGCATAGGCGAATTATTTGCCTTAACGTTAGGTGCAAGGATGCTTGAATCTTATGCAGGTTCAGCTTATGAGAAAGAATTACAGTCATCTATTGAGCGATTATCAGAACGATTACCTGAACCAACTTGGGTTAATTTACAACAATTAGCTGATGAAAGAATTGTCTTTCGTTCAGGCGCGCAGATGAATCTTAATCCTGAAATCTGGCAAAACTTATTAGAAGCGTGTCGAAGTTCTAAACGCATTTGGATTCATTATTATGCGGCTACTCGTAATAAATTTTCTGAACGAGTTGTTGAACCTTATTTACTCCATGTCTATCGAGCCACGAATCCTTATCTGATTGGTTTTTGTCAGAAACGACAGGAAATGCGTTGGTTTAGGATTGACCGTATTCAACAAATAAAAGTCCTTGATGAAAGTTTTGAACGTGATCCTAATTTTCATGCTCAAACTTATCTTGACCAAATTTTTCAAGCAGAGGTAGGGGGAAAACCTGTTCCTGTTTCTATCTGGTTTGATGCTGCTAATGCTCCCTTTATTCGTGAGCGGCGTTGGCACCTTACCCAAGAGATTACTGAACATGATGATGGTTCCTTAACCTTACATTTGGTGAGTGGGGGACTCAACGAACTAAAACGGTGGGTTTTGGGTTATGGCAAAGGTGCAGTGGTAAAAGAACCAGTGGAGTTAGTCAACTTGGTTAAGTCTGAAGTTGAGGGGATGAGTCAACATTACAATTTATTGGAGGTTAGCAACCATGTTATGTAATTGGGATAAGATTAAAATACTAGGAGTATTAAAAGACGTAAAGCCGTGTACACAGCAATTACACAAGTCTAAGCAAAAACCTTTGATGCCGTTAGGCGTTGATCACTACTCCTTTAAGCTAAAAAGTTTGTTACCTAAATGGTTATTAACCTTTGATGCCGTCAGGCGTTTAGACCATTTAGGTTTTTATGGGTCAGGGCATAAATTAATGTAGTCATTTAATCTAAAAGAAGTGTTATTATCAAGTACAGAGAAAAGCTGCTCTGTCTTTCAGACGAGAGCAACTCGTTTAAACACTACTAAAATGTTAACAATGAAAGAAATCGCAAATCAAGACAGAAGCGAATTCACAGATTTTTCCAATGCTCATCAGGTTGTTCCTTACTCCAAGTATCGAAAACTCCAAGATGAAAATTCTGTCCTAAAAGACGAAAATTTAGAGCTACGATCTCGCATCGATCATGAATCTGAAGATTGTCTTTCAATCGCAGATTCGTTGGAAAAAGAATATTCTTCAGAACGAGGAATAGTGAATTAAGTCATCAAGGTGGGTGTTTTTCTCCCACCTTGTACAACCTCAAATTTTCTCAAAAAATGGAGTCATTTGAAGCATGACAGAACAATTAGCAGTTCAGATATCACCCGAAATTCTTAAATCATTTTGCCAACGTCATCATATTCGTAAACTGTACGTTTTCGGGTCTGTTTTACGAGATGATTTTACCCCAGACAGTGATATAGATATTCTAGTAGAGTTTGAACCCGATAAAGTCCCCGGATTAGCATTTTTCGAGATGCAAGATGAACTGAGTCACCTTTTACAGTATCCCGTCGACTTAAATACCCTTGGTTTTTTGAGTCCTCAAATTCGCCAAAAAGTCTTAGCAGAAGCGGTTCTTCAGTATGTTAAATCCTAGAACAAAGGAGAAATTGCAAGATATGCTGACTTACTCTCAAGAAGCGATCGCCATTATGGACTCAAAAACTCGTCAGGATCTTGATAACGATCGCCTTTTAAATCTTGCTATCGTTCGCTTGCTAGAAATTATAGGAGAAGCGGCCAGTCAAATTCCTAAAGCTGAATGTAATCGGTATCCTAACACTCCTTGGCACGCTATTGTTAGTATGCGAAATCGTCTCATTCATAATTATGGAAATGTTGATCTTGATATTGTTTGGCAAGTTGTGACTCAAGATTTACCAAAACTCACGGAGACGTTAATTGAGATCCTAGAAAGAGATTGAGCGATCGCTAATAATTTAATTCTCATCACCCACAACGTTTCCGAATTTTCTCGTATCTGTCAATTACATTGGGAAGATTGGGAACAATAACTAAGTGAACCTCTGTATGTTTTTACACTGACAACTAAATTGATCTAGCTTTCATGAACAACATTATTAACCTTGTCTTTCCAGTTAAGGGAAACATTCTTTATGCTGATCACAACCATAAGCTATTAGGATGTCTTTCACAAAAAATACCTCAAATACATGATCTTGAAGGGTTAGCAATTAACACAATTTCAGGTATTCCTGATAAACAAGGGAATATATCTTTAACTCCCTATTCACGGCTTTATTTAAGATTACCTGTAGAAGCGATCGCTTTAGTTTATCCCTTAGCTGGACAAACTTTAACCATTGGTGAATATCAAATCAAGTTAGGTAATCCTGAATTACAGACCATCAAAGGAGTTGAATCCTTAAAAGCAAGATTAGTTACCATTAAAGGTTATACAGAACCAGGCACATTTTTACAAGCAGCTTATCGACAGTTACAAGCATTAGAAATTCAAGCTAATATCGGCATTCCTGCCAATGATGAAGGAAATCCCAAACGGTTAACGCTGAAAATAAATAAACCCAAGCGAAGTTATATCATTGTAGGTTTTAGTGTTATCGTTTCTGACTTAAGTGAAGAAGATTCAATTAAATTACAAATTCATGGTTTAGGGGGAAAACGTCGCCTTGGTTGTGGTTTTTTCTATCCTAATATTCGAGTTAGAAAGAGTTATCAAAGAGGGAATTATCATGCAACAAATGCTATTAGCTAAAGAGCGAAAATATGGAAAATTGACCTTAGAACAGCATTTAATTGACACAGAAGAAGCTGTAAGAGCAATTTTTATTAAAGATAAAGATAAAGATCGTATTCTTAAGAATTGGTGTCGTTTCTTTAAAGTTGAAAATTTAGAGAGGTTTCTGCGACATCTTCAGATAGCAGCATTATTTCATGATATCGGTAAAGCTAATGCTGATTTTCTCCGCTTAGTTAATGGTACTAAGGAAAAGCAAACGTTACGTCATGAATGGATTAGTGCTTTAGTTCTTCATCTTCCTACCGTTCGTCAATGGTTGCAAACAAGCAAACTTGACTTAGATGTAGAAGTGATTACTGCTGCTGTTTTGTGTCATCATTTAAAAGCGTCTTATGGTGATACTGACAAAGAAAGAGCATGGGGTACTGACAGAACAAGTTCTAAAGAGAAAAAAGTTGATCTTTATTTAGATCACCCAGAAGTTACTAGCATCTTAACCAAGATAGCCAAATTAGCTGAAATTGATGGACTTCCAGAATTTCCTCAAGAGTCTCAGAAATGGATAAAAGATGATCAGTTTTGGTCAAATATTCGGAAGAATGCTAATGGTGTAGGTAAGAAGTTTTCCCGTGAGGTAAGGCGAAAAGGTAATGAAAACCGTCTTAGCTTACTATTAGCAGTCAAAGCAGGATTAATTGCTGCCGATTCAGTTGCATCAGCCATGTTTCGAGTCAAAGACCCAGAAAATACTGAAAATTGGCACAGTGAAAATCAGGGGTTCATTAAAGAATGGGTTAATAAAACCCTACATCAACCTGCTATTACAGATGATGAGATTGAAGACAAGATTTTAAGGCATTGTTATAAAAAAATCGAAGAAAAGACAAGAAAACCTTTTAAACTACAAGATTTTCAGGAAAAAGCCATAGATTTACCATCAAGATTACTATTGCTTAGTGGTTGTGGTTCAGGTAAAACGATTTTTGCTTATAAATGGCAACAAGGAGTCGTTAAACAGCAAGAAGTCGGTAGAGTTATTTTTCTTTATCCTACACGGGGAACAGCTACTGAAGGGTTTAAAGATTATGTATCATGGGCCCCTGAAACTGAAGCAAGTTTATTAACAGGAACAGCAGCTTATGAACTTAAGGATATGCAGGAAAACCCCTCAGAATCCCTAAAAGACAAGGATTTTACTACTGAGGAACGTCTTTATGCGTTGGGATTTTGGGGTAAGCGTTTCTTTTCGGCAACGGTGGATCAATTTCTGTCATTTTTAACCCATAGTTACAGTGGGATGTGCTTATTGCCAATTTTAGCGGATTCCGTTCTAGTTATTGATGAAATACATAGTTTTTCCCGAAAAATGTTTGATAATCTCATTAGTTTTTTAGAACATTTTGATATTCCAGTTCTGTGTATGACAGCAACTTTACCCCCATCTCGACAGAAGGAAATTGCCGAAAAACTCTCAGAAAATCAACGATTATTCGTTTATCCAACAGTAAAAGACCGTTCTGAACTGGAAGACCTAAAATATGCTGAAGAAAGACCAAGATATATCATCCAATCTACGGATTATGATACTGCTTATGCTCAAGCGATCGCATCTTTTAGTGATGGTAAAAGGGTTCTCTGGGTGGTTAATACGGTTAATCGTTGTCGAGAAACAGCGAATAAGCTAGAAAATGAGTTAAAAACTGATATTTTGACTTATCATAGTCGTTTTTTACTAAAAGATCGCAAAGAGAGACACGACAAGACTATTGAAGCGTTTCAAGGAGATAAAAAAGCCGTTATTGCTGTTACCACTCAAGTATGCGAAATGTCTCTAGATTTAGATGCAGATATCTTAATTACCGAAATTGCGCCAATTTCTTCTTTAGTTCAGCGATTTGGACGGTGTAATCGTTCTTCTAGTCGCAAACCTGAAGAACGTGGATATATATGGGTTTATGAACCTCATAATCAGAAAAATCGTCAAAAAATTGCCTACAAACCCTATGATGAAAAAGACATCATCGGCGCACAAGAATTCTTAACTGAAGTGTTAGGAGAAGTTAGTCAATATGACTTAGCTGAAAAGCTTCAAGAACACGCCAAAAAAGAACGGTATGCTGACCAAAAAAGTGACTTTGTTAGTGGTGGATACTGGGCAACTTCTAAACCTTTTCGAGAGGATGATAAGTATTCAGTCAGTGCAATTTTAGATCGAGATGTGAAAGAATTTTTAAAATTACAGGCTGATAAAGATCCTAATCTAGAAGGACTAATTTTATCGGTTCCCTATAAAGAAGAATATTTCGATCCTGAAAAACGTCCACCAAAATTCCCTAAATATTTAGGAATTGCACCTAGTAAATTTTACTGTGAAAAGCGAGGTTTTGGAGAATGAAAACTATAGAATTATCTTATCAATTAGCTGAATTACCGTCAGCTCAACATCGTGCGGGTTTAGCAGGTTTAATCTTAATGGTTCGAGAAGTGCATCATCAAGAATTATTAGACAATTATGAAAATTCAACCCTTAAATTTTCCTCTGAACCTGATGAATATGGGTTATGTTTAGAATTAAATTTAGAAGGATTAAAAGCTTTATTTGACTTAACTTATAAGGCTTTTAATGAATATCGATGGTCAACTCAAAAAGATAAGGACAAAGATTATAATGAGGATGAAATCAGAGAAAGAGAGACTCAAGATAAAAAAGGAAAAATTAAAAAAATTACTGAATATCGTTACTCCGTCGTTGTTCCTCAAGGTGCATTTTTACCTTACTGGGATAATTCTGATGATGATGAAAATAATGGTTTATGGATTAAACTTTGGCGAGAGTTGATGTGGAATATCATTAGAGATAAACCCGCATCTCGTAGTCCGTTCAATAAGAGACTGACTGAAGAGAATAATTATTATCAAGACACACAAAATGTTTGGCAATCATTAAAAAATACTGATAAAAATATAGGACAATCAGGAACTTATTACTTAGGTGCAGCAGCATCAACGGCTGAAAATATCCCACAAAAAGACATTATTCGTTATCAGTTTTTACTGCATTTTGCGCCTTTTGTTTTTCAAGTTTATTGTCCTTCTATCTTAGATAAAGAGGGGAAGCGAGATAATAGCAAAAAAAGTTATGCAGTGATTGTTCCAGATGTTGCTAATTTAGTTTACTTTTGTGATGAATTTCAAGATGTTTTAGAAAATAGAAGTGATCAAGTATTTGGTTATCGTCCTCGTGAAGCTTTAATCGATATTCCTCAAGAAGGTGCATTGGATGTCTTAAGATTAATACGGGAAAGAATCGCTCAACAAACAGGTTCTCAAACCCTCGAAGATTTAATCTTAGGTGCAGAGGTTATTCATGCTGAAAAAGTAGGCAATAATGTTAAATTTATCTCAATTAGTTATGTTGAACCTATCACCGATAAGGTTGATCGATATAAGGATATTCATGACCTTTATTGGTGTCCTTGGTTTCGTAAACAAAGGTTACTTAATTTAGTAAATTCACCGATTGATTCTGAAGGAAACTTAGATGAAATTCCTGCATGGACTGGTTTTGATGATCTTCTTAGTCGTATCCCTCGTAAATGGCTAGAACATCGTTATTTTAGTCATGATGCTCGCCAATTCTTTATCAAAGAAATTTCTATCCAAGGAGAAACTACCGTGAACGACCAAACTGCTAAAATTCGTGATAACGCCAACATCGTTTATAAAGTTTGTCAATCTTATGTCGTTAAAAAATTAAAGTCAAAATATGACATTGACTGGAAAGATTGTCAAGGAAATGCTAAGAAAGAAAATCAGTATAATGAGACAAAAACTAAGATAGCAAATGAGGCTTTTTTAGCCATTCGTTCTCGAACTGAATCTCAAGCCTTTATTGAATATTTTGTTAGTATCCTTTACCCTTTTATTAAAAAAGATGAATTTTCTCAATTTGCTGAAGATTTATTTAATAAAACTGATGAAATTCGAGCCTTAACTCTATTGGCCTTATCTAGTCAGTTTTCATCTAGTAAAAAAGACGAGTCTCAAGATAACAAAAATCAAGCTGCTTAAATATATTTTTCCTTTGATGCCATTAGGCGTTGGTCACTGATTTGACCTCATTATCTTTCACATTAAACAGAAAATCATCAACCATGACTAACTCTAAAACCAAGCTTAATCTTTTTTGTACTGTTCTTACTTACCCTGCACCTTCTGGTAATTATCGAGGTGAGTCTGAAGAAAATAGAACCATTTTACAAAAGATTGTTAAACAAGGACAAAAATATGCTGTCATTAGTCCTGAATCAATGCGGAATGCTCTACGAGAAACCCTGATTTTACTCGATCAACCCCATAACCGTACTCGCTTACATGATGAGGATCAATTAGCAGTAGAGTTCAAAGAATATCCCAATGCAGATAAGTATGCCGATGACTTTTTGTTTGGGTATATGGTTGCACAAAATAAAGATGTTAAGGAAATGAAAAAACTATCTTTACCAGCTAAACGAGATAGTATTCTTCGCTGTAATATGGCAGTTGCCCTTAGTCCCTATAAGTATGATGCTGTTTTTCATCAGTCTCCCTTAAATGCAGGTGATAGTCCTTGGAAAAATGCTAGTACCTCTGCTTTGTTACATCGAGAAGTGACACATACAGCATTTCAATATCCTTTTGCTTTATCACAACGAGATTGTTTAGAAAAACCCGAATGGGTTAGAGCCTTGTTACAGGCGATCGCACAATTAAACGGAGTAGCTGGGGGACACGCCAGAGCTTATTATGAATTTGCACCTCGTTCTGTGGTTGCTCGTTTAACCCCTAAATTAGTCGCAGGTTATAAAACCTATGGATTTAAAGAAGATGGTGTTTTTCCTGAATTAGATCGCTTAGAAAAACGAGATGATGAAAACTATGATCTACCAGGAGATGAATTTTGGATTGGTGGTGATATTGTTCGTCAAATGGAAGAGCAAGAATTATCTCGCTTAACTGATGCTGGAGTTAATTTATTCAAAAATCCTGAACAGTTGTTTGATGCGATCGCTGATGAATTTTTAGGGGGTGAAAAGTAGTGTTTCTCTTGCTTAAAGCTCCTTTTGCCTCTTTCCGTCCTTTTCAGTCAGGTTCATATCGTTCTACTACACCTGTCCCATCTCCATCAACGGTTTATGGTATCTTACTCAATTTAGCAGGAATTGAACAAAGAACAGCAACGGATCAACCTATCACCCTTATTCGGGATGATTTACCTGAAATGGAGATCGCTATCGGTGTTCCTAATGGTTGTCAAAAACAAACCAGTGTTTTGTCTCAACAACTTCATAATTATCCCGTTGGTTCATCAGGAAAAGAACTAGCAAAAAAGACTTATGGCAATAAATATTGGATTGCACCTGTGCGTCGGGAAGTGTTAGTTGATGTTTGTATTATTGTAGGACTAAAAACTGATCAACAATTATGCGATCGCATTGTTCAAGGATTAAATGGAGAGTTAGATGAACCTCGTTATGGACTTCCCTTTGCAGGAGATAATAACTTTTTGTTTGATGAAATTAAAATCATCTCAGAGCAAAATATACCTTGTACTAAATGGTATTATCCCATAGAAGATAATACTCGTCCAAAGGGGGGAATTTGTCGTCTTACTACTTGGATTGATCGTGCCGATAATACTAAGACAAACATTCAAGTTTTCGCACCTGTTTTTTGTAATTCTCCTCCTGAGAATGCTTGGCTAAATTTACCGCCATCAAACGATAAAAATTGAATTAGGTTGTCTGATTCCCTTGAGGTGAATTACATTTCTCTATTCTAAAAATTGCACCTTGAAAACTAAATAAATTTCTCTTGAAGTCGGAAGAGTTTTTGCCTGTTTCTTGGATTAAGTTGGTAGCAAGACAACATTAATACAGCACAAAGAAACAATGCAAACAACTAATTTAGACCAAAGAACCAGCATTAACTTAACTGAAGATACTATCAGAGTTTCTGCTCTCTATGCCTTTGCTTATTGTCCGAGACTTTTCTACCTTGAGGAAGTCGAAGAACTTTATACCCAAGATTCAGCCGTATTTGCTGGACGACGGTTACACGAAGAAATCGACAAACAAGAGGATGAAGAATGGCTTGATCTTTACCTCGAAGACGAAATCTTAGGACTACGGGGACGAGTTGACGCTTTACGCACTCGTGATGGTCAAACTATCCCCTACGAGCATAAACGGGGACGTTGTTATAGAACCCATTTGGGATCTTTTTTGACAAATATAAGTCAAATATCAATCTTATCTAGTAATTTACTTAGTAAATTACCTACCCATTGAAAATTAGTCTCAAAAAGGCTATTTTCTGAGACAATCTATAATATATATACGTTTGTATAGAAGCTTCTCAAAAAGTCTGGGGGGACTCGCCGAAAGTTAGGGGACAAAGAT
>NZ_JARVCN010000089.1:0-10924 GCF_038442745.1 Crocosphaera sp. Alani8 | reverse complement strand
TTTTAAACTCTGATAGTAATCAAAACTATCGGAAACACAAGAACCATTAGCTCTAACTCTTCCAGCAACAATGTGTATGTGATCATGAGGGCGATCGCTATGGCGGACTAATATATAAGGATTTTGAGTGAACCCCATTGATTTGAGATATTGATTCCCAATCAGATGCCAAGTTAAATCATCAAGGGGTTCTGGGTTAGATAAAATACCATGAAACATAGGATTTCTGACTCGATCATTAATTTCAGTATAAAAATGAAACTCGCGGGTCAAAGAACTGGGTTCAGTTGAGGCAACCGTCCCACCGATAATACTCGCACCTTCTTTCTTTAAAACATAGTTAAGGCAACGATTAAAGTCACTTCCTTTAAACTGTTTACCAATCAAAACTTCTTCTCCATCATTGCTATGGTTTTTTTAAGTTCCTGAATATCTGTCTGAAGTTGTCTGACAGTCCCATTATTAGAGTTAGAAGAATTAAGGTTACTAAGAGTTTGAGAAATAGCAAAAAGAGTATCTCTAATTTGACCAAACATAGAATTAAGTTCTTGGTTATTAGAAAAAAAATGCTCTTTGACCAATATGTGTCGAACAGTGGCAGAAACACTTAAACCTAAATGATTCGCTAATTCCTGTATTTTTTGTTTTTCAGAGGCTGAAACCCTGATCTCACACTTCTTTAGTCGCTTGTTAAATTCCATTTTGCCACCACTTAATTATTTAAAAAACTTTGCTAAAAACCCTTGAACATTAACGGTTAGGGTTGCCTGATAAGACAGAAAAAAATTACTAAACAATTCTCTTGATTGATTTGTGGGGGGAATTTCTCGCTCAACTAAGAATAATCTAATAACTTTTCCAATGGGGATTATTTATATAACTGATGTAATCAAATGGGGGGATACAATATCAGTTCGTACAAATTTCTCGTCATTCTAGCAAATATTTTCTCATCGAACAACATATTTATCGAATTTATTGCGATTCAAATAGGCGATTGGGGAGTATGTCAATTCCTAGTGACTAGGGCAATCTGAGGCGTGATCGACGATGAAGTTAGATCTGTTACCAAAGTCCTCACATAGTGTTGCAGGATGTCACATCTTCTTTGCCCAATATTGCCACTCAAGCAAGACATAGGAGACAAGGGCTAAGTAGGATGAAATATTTTAGATCAACATTCGTCCTTATGGTCGAAGTCGAAATCCAAGTCGAAGTGGAAGGTCGAAGATACACCTATAAAACTCAAAGTGCTATCACCAAAAAGCGATCGCAAATCACATCACATCTACCCGAATGCAAAAACCTTGAACCACCAGCAACATTAAATGAGTTGTTTAAACAAAAGGTTTCAGAAACTGCATTAACCTGACCTTAACCAGCATTAAGAAATTGTTTAGTGAAAAATGGGAAAATAAGGGGGATTTGGGGGTATCAAGAAACCCCATAATACAAATTTGTCATGACAAATCCCATTGCTTGCGGTCGGTGAAAAGTGACTAAAAGTAGTATAAAAGAAAGACGAAAAAAGGGGGGGAGAAAAGGGGGTTTTTTGGGAAAATGGACATGATATAAACAAAATAGCCAACAAAAAAAATCGAAAAAAGCGGAAAAAAGTGGGTAAAAAAAGACAAAAATAGGACAATAAACAGATGAATGTCCTAAAAGTGTCCAGATTTTAGACCTCTGAAAAACCCTGAAAAATCAAAGAAAAAAAGGAGAAAAAAAGTGCCAGAAAAAATTTTAAATGTGTCAATCGATCTAGGCGGCTCAAAAACGAAAGTGATCGGAGGAACAAGTTTTAAAAAAAGAGTCGTGTTGACAATGGAACCATCATTAGCTGAAGTGCCTTTGAGCATTTTGAATAATGTGATGGGATTAGAGAATGCCAACCTAGAAGATAAAGTGTGGATTGAAGTAGAAGACAAAATTTATGCAGTGGGATATTTAGCCAAAGTGTTAACAGTAAGTAACCCACAACTAACGGCTTTGAAATCCATCACCGCTATTCCCAAGATTCTGGGAGTCATCTGGGTTTTAAAAGAGAAATTAAAATTGTCAAATGAAGTAAAGGTTAATTTGAGTTGTCTTCTACCACCAGGAGAAATTAAGGATAGAGAGAAATTAAAAGTTGAACTAAAACAGGTATTTAGCGAAGGAGTTAATACTCCAACGGGAAAATTAATGCCAAAACTAAATTATTTCAATTGTTTAGCAGAAGGATCGGGGATTTATATGTTACACCGAGCTAAAAAAGGGAAAAATTTGATTAATGTTTCTGTCGTAGGGGTGATGATGCTAGGGTATCGTAATGCTTCAGTAATGGTATTCAGAAGAGGAATCATTAATGAGTATCAAACAAATGAACTAGGATTTGCCCATTTGATAAAAAGTATGGTCAAACAATTAAGTGGACAAACCATAGAAAGGTTAACGCAACCTATTGTAAGATATCGGGAAACGGGGTCAGAAGTGCCATTGCATTCACTATTATTAAGTGATAATAAATCAGGAGAATTGGAAGAAATCAAGAAAGCTTCAAAAGTTAGTCAAGAAGGCTATGAATATGAATTGTCTAACTGGTTAAATGAAGTATTACCCTCAGATTTAGAAGAGGTGATATTAGCAGGAGGAACCAGTGATGATCCCTTAATAAAAGCTAAATTATTAGACTATTTTTCTGATAAAAAGGTGTATCTTCATGCACAAGTAGAATTCCCTTCTGATGTAGAAGCTTTGGGATTAGGCAATCGCTTTGGGGATGTGTGGTGTCTTTGGGAGTTTCTGAATTTTCAATTAAGTCAGCAAAAAAAACGAAAAATTGCTTAAATCTAAGAAAATAAAAGGAGAAAAAAGATGAATAAAGAGACTTCACACAAAAGAGAAAACATTTCTCTTACTTATAAACCCCTTGATAATCATCCTGATTATCACTTAATTAGATTACTCAAAAAAAGAAAAAAACAACAAGGTATTATGCCGAAAAAGTCTATTTTAGAAGCAACAAAAGCATTTTGGTTGCCCATTGCTTGTTTAAATGTAGACACTTATTCAACAGAGGAATTAGAGCAGATGTTTTGGGAATCTCTAGCTCAATTAAATGCTCAACAAGAACTATTGTGGAATATTGTCGGACAAGCTCTAAATATAGAAAGACCTCAAATGAATGCGGGATTTCAGCCTATGGTTTCTCATAATCAAAAAAAGAATTGGTTATTTGATGATAGAGATGAATCTGATGAGAACATCTATAGCGGTTTAGCTTATGATGAAGGCGGAATTTTGTAATTAAAAATTAAGAATAAATTAAGTCAATTTAAACATAAAAAGATGGCTTAATTTCCTGATTGATTCTTCATTGAAAATTAATTATTTTGTTTAAAAATGGAACAACCAACTCAAGAACACTTACAATTATCTAGAAAAAGACAACAGTTAATTTTGACTTACAAACCTAATGATGATAATCCTGATTATTATTGGATTGAGTTACTAAAAGAAAGAAAAGCGGAACGAGGTATTACTCCAAAAGAGTCGATTTTAGAAGCAGCAAGAGCTTTTTGGATGCCGATAGCTTGTAGCAAATCTCAACAATACTCTTCTGATTGTCTAACAGAAATGTTTTGGGAATCTATAGCTAAATTAAATGCTCAGCAAGAATTATTATGGAATACGGTTGGAAAAAGTCTAAATCTAGAAAGACCTCCAACAACAGTGGAAACACAATGGACTTCATCTAATAATAATAATCCCCCTTCATTGAATAATGACTCAAAATCAACTCCCAATAAATACAGTGGTTGTAATTATAATGGAGTCGGATTATTGTAGTTCAAAAATAAAATTTGTTTCAGTTTAGATGAGTAAAGATTTGAAAAAAGGAGGCAAAACTATGAAAGGATTACACTTGTTTGGAGGAGAAAAAGGAGGAGTTGGCAAATCCACCACCGCGCAAACGGGCGTTGAATATTGTCAACTAAAAAAGATAGATTATAAGCTATTTGATGCAGATAGAACATCTCCCGATGTAGGAGAAATTTACGAGCCTAGTATTTATCTAAATGGAGGGAAAAACGGATATCAGCCTAATAATAAAAACCCAGGAAATCGAATCTACTTTTCAGAAGAAGCTGAAGATAGTTTCTTGGCTGATAATTTATTTGCTCTCGCTTGTGAACAATTAGTTCTTGTTAATTTACCGGCACAAGTTTCTGTGATAGTAGATGCTTGGTTAGCTAGAGGAATTTTAGAGTTAGCTGAACAAGAAAAGGTAGATATTTATTTCTGGTTTGTTACCGATGGCTCTCCAGAATCAATTAATCTATTATCTAAGTTTTTATCGACTTATAAAGATGTTAATATAGTTAAAACTATATTAGTCGTCAACGAAGGACTTTCTAAGCAAGCGATGGACAATATTAATAATTCTTCCATTGCTAAAACGGTTAAAGCTCAAACAAGAGCTATAATTAAGATGCCTTTACTCTTTTTATCTAGTCAAGAAAAAAAACTTTTAAAAGAGAAAAGAATCTCTCTAACTGCAGCATCTCAAAGAGAAAATACAGAAGGATTAAATCTGATTGCCAAACAGCGTGTTAAGCAATTCCTTCGTAATTGTCATGAACAAATAGATAACCATGATATTTTCAATTTGAAGGTTGAAGCTAAAACAAATTAGGCTTTCATTCCCAACTAGCTATTAATTAATTAGTTAGTTGGGAATATAACCGTAAACATCAATAAAATTACCAATTTAATTATGTTTGAACAAGATTTAGAAGAAGAATGGAGTGTATCAGAAGTAGAGGAAACGGATAATATACCCTCTGATACTTTAACTCCAGAACAACAAAATATCAAAAATACAGAATCTTTATTATCCGAGTTTCTTGGGGATAAAGATGACATATTTAAAGCCAAAGTGTTAAATATTGTCGTTAAACATGGGCTTCCAAGCAATGATCCTTTATTTCTGTTACTCTTTGCCACCAGTGCGCTGCAAGTAATGCTAGAAGAAGCTCCTTCGGCCTTACATCTGTCGTTAGAAGAAGCTCGTCAGACGCAAGAGAGTATCGCCCGTGATGCCACTCGCCTTACCCAGTCAGAGATTGCAAAGGCCACCAAAGAATTAATCACCAAAACCGAAGCTCTACAATTATCTCGCCCTTCCAAAGTATTGATTCCAGGGCTGTCATTGTTTGCGGTCGTGTTCGGACTAGGATTATTGAGTGGCGTGGCCTTAACTTTCTCCCTCAATCAATTATCTTCATCAGGACGAGTTCTTAGTGTCTCTGAAGCGGCTACCTTAGACTGGGCAGAGAGTGCAGAAGCAAAATATGCTAAGAACCTTTGGGAATGGAACAAACCTTATTTGCAAAGCGGTAATTGTATGAAGGATATGCAGGAACTAGGGGTTAAACTAACCTTTGGTACAAAAACAGTAACTTCGGGTATCTGTGCTTTATGGGTTGTTCCGCCTAATGAACGTCAATATCAACAGTGAAGCAAATTTATCTACCGCCTATCATCATTGACTTTCTCAAACAGCAAGCGATTAGCCAACCCCAGTATCATAAACCAGTTCGTTTAAAATCAAAATGGCCAAAACTAAGCTGGTTTGTCTGGGGGGCGATGGCTTTGGTTGTTTTTCAATTAACCATCATCATCTCATTAAGCTATCGCATTAATAATGGATATGTGGTGCTGGTGCTAGTAAGTTTATTAATGATGGGACTAGGGGGAATAGGAGGATGGTGGTGGGTCAAATCAGTTTATAGCTCACCAGAACATCAATTGTACCAATATAATTCACAACAGTATCAGTCCGCTTTAAAATTATTACAGCGTCAGCAACATAGAAAACTGAGACAATTATTGGCAGGAAACCTGCCGGAATTAGTTAAAGAAAATAAGTTAACTCCATTGGACAAAAAAATAATAGGACTGCTTAAAAAAAAGTATTCTTTTCTTCAAGTCTTGCCTAAAATGAAAGTGTTAAAGGATGAGGATTGGATAGACATTCCATGTCTCCTAATTTCTCAAAGAACTAATGTGTTAATTGGGGTATTTTTTATCCATAATGATTTAGAAGAGAGTTCCTGGGAAAAACTCTTAGAGACTGAGTGGGTAATTTTACCCGTCAAATCTCTTGAGACCCTAGTTAATATCCTTAATTATTTGAGAGATAAGTTAAACTTAATTTAAGAAAAAAAGGGGGGTTTCCCCCTTTTTCTGTTCCCTAAAGTTCCACGTCTTCACACATTTGAATTAATGTGTTTAGTTCGGCTTTAATTGGTGTAAAAACCACTTTTCCTCCTTCCAAGAAACCTTTGGAGCAGACTTGGTTATCTTTCATGACCATCGTATGTCCATTGATTTTGACTTCTTGTCCAGCAGTTAAAAGTGCGATAACTTGAGTGAATTTAGATTCCATGATCATCTCCTATAGACTTCAAGAAAGATTTCCGAAGGAAAAAATAAATTAATGTCATCAAGGAAAAAATAAGCCCTAATAATAGGACTTATAAATTTTGCCGATTTGGATTTATTTAGAATGGAATGGGATCATCCCCATTAGATTCATTTGTGGGTTGGCGTTGTACGGTAGGTTGGGGTTGTGGAGCAGGGGATGGTTGTGCAATAGGTTGGGAGTTAGCAGTAGGTTGGGGTTGTGGAGCAGTAGGTTGAGGTTGTACAGTAGGTGATGGTTGCCTAACAGGTGATGGTTGTGCAGTAGTGACAACAGGTAGGGCATTATTAACCGTTAACAACATCGAATGACTAGGATTATGTTCATTCGGAGGATAAACATTCAAGCTACCCGAAACAACATGAACACTATTGGCACCAGCTTCTTGTAAGAAGAGTGCTGATTGTCCAAAGCTTCTATAAGGAATTGTTCGGGTTTGAGTTTTGCCTTTCTCATAGAATTGGAATTTAGCTTGTCCTGATACAACGATTTTGGCTTCTTGCCCAATATATTCGGTGCTAACAGAAATTAATTTGACTTTTAATTGAATGTTGTTCATTATCCGTATTGACTCCTATAGTTTTGTCATGAATTGTGTCCGAAGGACTTTTTTATTAACGAAAAAAATAACCTCTAGATTAATAGTTTCTAGAGGTTACTAATTATTTAAAAATCATCTTGATTTTGAGTTTGAGGCTCAGTTTGGGATGATGTAGGCTGAGATTGGTGATTAGAATTACTGGAATTACTGGAATTGTTAGCACTAGCAAGTAATTCTAAACGGTTGACACGAATGATAGGTTTACTGCGTAGTATCCCTGTTTCTTTGTCTTGCCATTCATCCAATGCAAGTTGACCTTCAATTCCAATCAGAGAACCTTTTTGAACATAATTTCCGACAACTTCTGCTTGTTTGCCCCAAAATTGTAAAGTAAACCAATTGGGAACTTCATCTTTTTTGCGACGATTAACTGCTAAGTTAACCTTAGCTAAAACTGAACCAGAATCAAAGTATTTAATTTCAGGATCTTGACCAATACGACCTACTAAATTAATTTGGTTCATGTTGAGATTAGCCATTGTTTGCTCCTATTTTTATTGAGGTGAAAATTATCAGAAATTTTGAGCGAAGCTCTTTTTTATCTTTCAGGGATAAACTAGCTAAAAAAATCAACGACTAATAGCTTTGTTTTTCTGATTTGTTGATGAATTTTGTTGAGTTGGTTGACGAGCTTCTAGAAGAGCTTTTTTAAGGTTGTGAACGAACTCAGGATTAGTAAATTTATTAACATCTTGTGGGGATAGTCCAGGGGAATTAACAGGTAAATTAATAGCAGACCACTGAGGTTTCCCCGTGGGATTTTTATTTTCAGCAATCATTTTAGGTTGACCTGATTGATTATCGATTAATTGTAGTTTTTGCCCATCATAAATAATGGTATTTTCTTTCCCTTGATAACTGAAAGTATTAGAAGTTTGCTCATATTTAAGACCCGTCGCCTTTGTCAAACGTTTAAGTTCAAGTAGGCCGATAACTACAGGAGCTACTTTGTCTGTACGTTCTTGTTGTAGAGTAATGTTTTCTGGCATAAATTCCTCCGATAAAGGTAAGGATAGTAAAGGGTTTTCTGAAGGGTTAACTGATTGTAGATTGACTTCTTTGTGCTTGTTTGAAACCAGTGATTGTTTATTAGTTATTGGTGGGGTCAAAGATGGTGATGATAAGTTAACTGTTTCTTCAAACACCGCTTGACTGTTAACAATACGTTCTTCTTGTTGTTTTTTAGGTAATGGAAGAATAGAAACTAATTTTTCTTGGTAAGAACTCACAGGGGTTTCTGTTGAAACGTTAGCGTCATAAACTTGATCAAGCTTGTCTTCCATTGCTTGACGTATGGGTTTGGGAATATCTGATTCCAATACCCAGAACACACCATAACTTCGTTCGGTTTCAGAGGAAATTCTAGGATCGTCAGGATTAACTAAGCTATAGGGAATATCTTGATTCTCAAAAAAATTCTTGGTAGCAGAGACTAAATGAAGATCAACACTTAATCCCAATGTTGGTAAAGTTTTTAGGGTGTTGTCAGGTTGTTGCCATTTTTGCTCAAACTGATGTAATAAAGTCGGTTGAGTGGTTATGGCTTCAATAAATTTTTCAGTCGTTGGATTGAGTTTTCCGATGGTTGTTTCAGGTTGAGATGTTACTTGCCATTGCCCACGTTCTGGATACTGTATGGAATCTGGGTCTATTTCTATTCGGGCGGCGGTAACTCGTGAGGTAATATTAGCTTCAAAGGTTGCCCCTTCTTTGAATAACCCTGCTTTCGTTAAAGCTTCTTTTGATGCTTTTTGGTTGGTAGTAAATTCACCAATAGGTAACAATGAACCATCCGCTTGTTTAATATTGGCCATCATTACCTTTTTTTTAGGAACTTCAAGGGAGAGAGTTAACTTGATTTTCTCTCCATTAAACTGAGTTTCTTTGAGTTCTTTATCCCCTAAAAAGTTAGATTTTTCTATCTTTAAAGGAGTTCCTTGTTCAGTGGTAGCAATAATTTCACGAGCATTGCCTTCCCCATAACTATTTAAAGTTGCTTCAAAGGTTAACCCATTTTTAAAAAGATTATGTTCTTGAAATAAAGCGACAGCATTATTATCAAGTTGACCTAACTTTTTGCCATTAATGCTAATAATAGGTTGAAGGGGTATATTCTGTTGTTGAGATAAAACAATGGTAGCAGATTCATTTCTGAATTCCTTTCCAACGGTGGGATACTTAGTCATATTGCCAATGACAATCTCAGTATCTTTTAACTGGGTATGGTCTATATCTAAACGAGCAGTAGTGAATAAATCTCCTTTTATTTCCCCCTTGACTTTTGTTCCTATCGGCAGTTGATATTCTTTATAAGATGCTACCCCAAAGGATTGATATTCTTGAGTATCTGGATTTAACACCTGCCATATTTTTTCACCATCAAAATCTTGAATTTGTAGGTCAAGAAGTTCGTCAGATTTCCATAAGGTTTCTGGGACTTCGTTATACTGTTTTAGTTGCCCAACTAAGAAATTATCGAATTGTAATTCAGGGTTAGTTATTTGTTCTAATACCTTATCTCCAAAGGCATCATAAACAAAATTATTAGTGGTATCATGACTATGATTATGGCATAAATGCCAAGTAGCATTAGCATATTGATTAACTTCATCAGGGGTTAGTTTGCTTTCTAGTTCATTACGCCAATCATTAACGAGATTCTTTGCTTTATTAAAAAGTAATTGAACTTCCTTTTTCCCCAATGATTGAGCAATTTTAACTTCAGCGTTACTGGTTTTAATACCAGCTTTTAGACCATATTTTTCTCTGGATAGTTCACACACCATCCCTAAATTTTTCCAGTTTCCATCATCGTCTAGATATTGCGCCATTAATTTATGGTTCTTTCTAGTTTTTGGGTTGGTATTATCTACCAGTTTTAAATGAAGAGCAGTAAAGCTTTGAACCTTACTATGGGAAATGAATCTTTTATAATTAACGATTTCGATATTTTTTCCAGTTTTAGTCGTGATTCTAAGGTGAGTATCATCTTCTAATTTCTGTTTACGGTTATAGGCTGAAGCTAAGTTATAAGAAGCATCATATCTAGCTTTCATTTGCTTAACTTCTAACATTTGTTGAAAAGTATAATTATTAGGAAAAAGATTTTTGAATTGTTCTAGCGGGTGAGTGGTTAATTGATTTTCCTTGAATTCAACGTTAACTAGAGAAGCCGTTAATTCAGTCGGAGAAAAGCCTTTTGTTTCTAAGATATCATTACGATAAGTATTGTAATCTTTTTTTTCTTTAAAATAATCAACAGGTCGATATAATAATTTAGTTAAATTATTGATGTAATCTTTATCAGGTTCTCTGGCTGATTTAAACAAATCTACAGCAATTTGGTTTTGATAACATCCTTCTTCCACCATACTTCTGTAGATACCTTTTTGGAGAGAGAAAATCTCTTGTAATTGCTCTTTTTCTAAAGGTTGATTTGGATTATAACTAGCTATTTTTTCAAATTGTGGACGAACCGAATCAGGAATCGCTATGGGGTTTTTGCTATTTTTTTCTTGTTTTAAAGCTTTTTGTGCTGTATTAATTAATTTTGTGGCTAATTGTTGTTTAATCGTTGGGGTTCCATATTGTTCGTAAATTTCTTGTTCTGACAGTAACACTTCAAAAGTGGTAACACTATTATTAATGGAACCGACACTAATCCCATCAGCCTGATGTATAGCCATCACTTCAAAATCAGTTCCCTCTGGGAATGATAATTTATCTTCTTTGCGAGTCGGTTTATAAAGATTTTCGGGCTGTGTTAAAGTGATCGCTTCTTTGGCAAAATTAGGGAACCTCGATACTTCCGCTACTCCTATGCAGTCCCCGTCAAAATCGGCGGCCATCCTTTC
>NZ_JARVCN010000088.1:0-38816 GCF_038442745.1 Crocosphaera sp. Alani8 | reverse complement strand
TGGCCTAAGTTTTCGCAGCGAGTGACCCCTGGCTTTTTGAGAAGATACCAAATCTTTGATTATTGTATCCTGCGGGCTACAATATAGTTTATGGAATCCTTTGAGAGAGATGTTCGCACTTATGAAACTGAAGAAGGTTATGTCCCTTTTAATGATTGGTTATCCAGGTTAAAAGACCTCAAGGCTCGCGCTATCATTCGTGCCAGAATTAACCGCATTCGTCTTGGACTATTAGGAGATTGGAAGTCTGTTGGTGATGGTGTTTATGAGTTGAGAATTTCTTATGGTTCAGGCTATCGTATCTACTTTGGACAAGACGGGCAAACTATTATTATTTTACTTTTTGGGGGTGATAAGAAAACACAAAAACAGGATATTTCTCAAGCAAAAATTTATTGGCAAGATTACAGGAGGAGAATTGATGGCTAGAAGTAGAAGTTATCGAGATGATTTACTCAAATCCCTTCAAGATCCAATTGAAGCAGGAGCTTATCTCAACGCAGCCTTATGCGAAGGCAAGGATGTTTTTTTCTTAGCCCTTAAGGATGTAATTGATGCTCAGAAAGGTATGAGCCAACTAGCTAAAGAAATTAATCGTAGTCGAGAAAGTCTTTATAAAACCCTTTCATCTAACGCAAATCCAGAATTTATCGGTATTTACCACATCCTTGAAAGTCTTGGCTATCACATAACGATTACTCCTAATAATCAGGATTATTCAGAAGTAAAAAACAATAAACAGGGAACAATTAGAGTGTCTCAGGAGAAAGAAAAACAAACACAATATTAATAATGTCGGGTGGGTTAGACGGCTATAATTTAAGATAAAACCAGAAAATTATAATCCGTTGTAACCCACTATTTCATTTTAAATAATCCAAACTCACCTTAAATAAATATGGTTAAGTTTAGTGTATGCAGTTTGAATGGAATCCTAGAAAAGCAGAAATTAACCTAAATAAACATGGAGTTTCTTTTAAAGAAAGTGTAACAGTTTTTAATGATGATTTATCGGTTACTTTTCCCGATCCTGATCATTCTTTTGGGGAAATGCGTTATCTTACTATAGGAATATCTAAAGATAATCGTTTATTGGTTATTTCCCACATAGATAGAGACAAACGAATTAGAATTATTAGTGTAAGGTTAGCCACAAAAAAGGAGAGAAAATTTTATGAGTCAGGATTTTAATCAGGAATTAACAGATGATTTACGGGACGAATATGATTTTGATCAAATGCAAGGAGGAGTCAGAGGAAAATATGTTCAAGAGTATCGACAAGGAACGAATTTAGTATTATTAGAACCTGATGTTGCTCAAGCATTCCCTAATGATGAAGCAGTGAATAAAGCATTAAGATTATTAATGGAAATCACTAATCGTCAACAATTAAGTTAAATAGATAATTAATTATATTCGATAATTGTTATTAAAGTAGGGTGAGTTATTGAATAAAATTGCACTAATAATGATATTTGTATCAATAACAATCTTCTTCATTAGCTTTCTTGTAAAAGAGATTCTAAAATTTCAGGAGTCAACCCATTTGCTTGTGCTTCTTGACTACATTTTTCCATGATATCTTCTAAGTAATTTTGATTAGTGATAGCTTCTTTTAACCATATTCCCAACAATAAATCAATCTTTTTTTGTTGGTTTGAATCCATTGCTTTATAGAGGTTTGCCACTTCAGATTCAACTTCTATGTTCAGATTAAGTTTCTCCATTGTTTATTCCTGATAGACGAAACAACTTTGATTATAACATTTTATTTTATAGATTCTTGAGCAGAATTAGTTTGAATCTCAACTAAAGTAATAATTTGATCATAGAGTTGTGCTTTCATTTTATATTTCTCATTATTTAACAAAGTTGTAACGAAGAGGAATTAGTTAATTCTGTTCAATATTTACCTTTATAATTCTTCAATAATAAGGTGCATTACACTTTATTAATGCACCCTACAAAATCTAGTTTGAGATGTGCAAGAGTTTTCTATCAATATTAGCGCGTTTCATCTTTTTTGGGTTACTCTTTTTTCTCATAGATTCCCTTTAACTGGCAAAAATGTTGCTTAACAAAGTTAGAAGTCAAATCTAGATGCTGCTTTGTTGTAATGGCTCGATAACCTTCAGGATGTTTAGCATCTGATAGTAATTCACCATTAATTTCCAGAAATTGAAAAGACTTTCCATCAACGAAAAGCCCTACATTACACCCTCTTATTAACTCTTCATGCCCTTCTATTGGACCAACCAAAACTGTGTAACCTGATTGAAAGTGAAAAACGTCCACAATTTTCATACTAAGGCTCATGATCTTTATTGTCCATTAATGCTGCGTACGTAACTATATCTCATCGAACTAAGAGCCACAATATCTGCATAGGATCAACCTAATAGGTTCTGATTTCCAATCATGAAGTTTTTAACCTGTATTTCCGCTTTAATATTGCCTATTCTATCAAAAAGTATAACTAGAAATCCTAACTCCAAACTACTAAAAACAAACTCAGGTTAACAAAGGTGGGCGTTGCCCACCCAACCAATTAACTAGCAGAAACTTTCAACGTTTTTAAGTCAGTTAAATCTCCTTCTAAAGCTACACCGCGTCCATTATTAGCGAGATGGCGAACAATTTTATAAACCGATTCTACTTCATCGGGAGAACCTGCTTTTGTGGCTAAAGTTGCCATATCTAAAGCCTCAGAGGTTTCTTTAATTACTCCTTGAACTTTGGTTTGTAAGTCCAAAATAGAGGCAGCCATTTTCTTTCCAGCTTCCACTCCAGGCTGATGATAAGCATTAATATTAACCAAAGAAGCATAGAAACTAACTGTCCTTTCATACAAAGCAATTAATGCCCCAACCAGACGGGGATTAACTTGTGGAATAGTAATGGTGATCGAATCTCTATTATTCTCAAATAAAGCTTGTCTGGTTCCTTGTAAAAACCCCGATAAAAAGTCTCCTGATGTTACCCCGGGTTCGATTTCAAAAAGGCTATCTCTCCCATCTTCTAAGACTTCGATAAAGGTAGCAAAAAAGTTAGGAACCCCTTCCCTTAATTGCTGCACATAAGCGTGTTGATCCGTCGATCCTTTGTTTCCGTAAACGGCAATTCCTTGATAAACAGTATTCCCATCGAGATCATTTTCTTTACCCAACGATTCCATCACTAACTGTTGTAAATAGCGACTAAACAACAGCAAACTATCTTTGTAGGGAAGAACTACCATATCCTTTTCTCCCTTACCGTTACCCGAATAATACCAAGCTAAAGCTAATAAAGCAGCCGGGTTGGTTTTGAGATCCTTAACCCTTGTTGCTTCGTCCATTTCCTTCGCCCCTGCTAACATTCCATCAATACTGATTCCCTGTAAAGCAGCCGGTAATAAACCCACGGCTGACAGTTCTGATGTTCTGCCACCAACCCAGTCTTGCATAGGAAACCTAGCTAACCAGTTATCACTGACTGCAACCTGATCCATTTTACTGCCTGGCATGGTGATAGCCACCGCGTGGGGTTCAAAAGCTAACCCTTTGCTTTCGTAGGCGTTTTTCATCTCTAGCATCCCGTTACGGGTTTCTGGGGTTCCTCCAGACTTACTGGTAACAAGAACTAAGGTACTTTTGAGATTATCCCCAATCTTAGCTAAGGTGCGATCGATACCTGCTGGATCGGTATTATCGATAAAATAAATACTCATGGGGGGATGATCGGGGGATAAAGCTTCGGCGACAAACTGCGGTCCCAAGGCTGATCCACCAATACCCACGGAAAGGACATGGGTAAACTTGGTTGCTGTGGGGGGTTTAATGGTTCCTGCGTGGACTTTCTGGACAAATTCGGCAATTTTAGCCAAAGGTTCGGTTATTTCCTTTCTCACCTCATCATTGGGGGCTAATTCTGGGTCCCGTAACCAATAATGTCCCACCATCCGCCCTTCGTCTGGGTTGGCGATCGCCCCATTTTCCAGGGCTTCCATATCTGCAAAAGCTTTTTCAAATTTAGGGGTTAGTTGGGTTACTAAGCCGTCATCGAAGCGCATCCGGCTAATATCAACATAAACACCCAATCCTTCGTGATAGTAAAGCCAATCTTGGTAACGCTGCCATAGTTGTTGTTTATCCATAGGAAATACTGCACAAGTTCTCTACACAGGGGACATTTTCGACAATCCCCCAATTCATCATAGATAGGTTTGCGAGGAAAGTGGGGTTAAGATTTCGTTATTTTTTGTAGAAATGATTATATATTTTGCTTCTTTTTTTTCTTAATTAGATTGTTTTATTTTTCCCTTCAAACCAATATTATTGTCTATTCTTTTGTCAACAGATTATAACAAGGAACTGAGTTCGGAGTTAATTTGTTAAGAAGATATATCCTTGCAAAATTTGTTAAAAATGCGTTAAATTTGAACTTTAATATCTGCATCAGTCCATTTTAAATGAATTTATTAGACCAGACAAAACCAATAATAAGACGAAAGCAAAGGGATCTCTATTGTCAAGAATATCAGTCTTTAGTAAGTCTTTATCTCAAAATTGCCGGAAAAACCGTTTATTCTGGTTTATATAGCTGCTTAGACCAAGTTTGTCTCATTTGGGGCTTAATTGTCGCAGCCATCTTTTTGACGGCTCAATTTTCCCCCATCAGTTGGGTAACTCAAGCGATCGCCTGGTCTATTTTAACCGTAGCCGGAACTTTAGCTATGATGATTCTGACCCACTTTTGGGTCAAACAACGACGACTCAACTGGATACTATACGCTTGGGTTGTCTTGATGGTTGGGGGTGTCACTTTGACTGACTGCGGTATTTTTCTGGGATGGGGTATGATTCTTACCAACCTGTCCCACCTCTGGTTAGGTTTGTGCAGTCTGGGATACGCTATTACGGGGTTGGGGTTAAATTCCCGTGCCTTGTTGTTGGTGAGTTTAGGACATTTATTGGGAATTTTCATCTTACCCTATGTCATGGGCTGGCAATTTTTAGCCACAGCAGGGATTATGGTAGTCAGTTTAGTTATATTAGCAGAGACACAATGGGATATTAATGTCCCCGATACCAAGAGAAATTAATGAGACGATAGATTCATAGATTAATAAAAATTTAATATTTTCGTGAAAACCTTTGTCTTTCTATAGGTTAGAGTCAAAAATAAGGAAACTCTAGGTTAGTAAGATATGTTACAACACGATGTAGTTATTGTGGGCGGTGGTTTAGCGGGATCTCGCGCTGCCCTAGAAATTAAACGCCTCAATCCTAATATTGATGTAGCCGTCGTGGCCAAAACTCACCCCATTCGGGCCCATTCTGTAGCTGCTCAAGGGGGGATCGCAGCCAGCCTCAAAAATGTCGATCCCGAAGATAGTTGGCAGTCTCACGCCTTCGATACAGTTAAAGGTTCGGACTATTTAGCAGATCAAGATGCAGTAGCTTTACTCACCCAACAAGCACCGGATGTAATCGTCGATCTCGAACATTTAGGGGTGTTATTTTCCCGTTTAGAGAATGGGAAAATTGCTCAAAGGGCTTTTGGTGGTCATACCCATAACCGTACCTGTTACGCCGCAGATAAGACCGGTCACGCGATCCTCCATGAGTTGGTCAATAACCTGCGAACCAACGGCGTAAAAATCTACGACGAATGGTATGTGATGAAATTAATCTATGAAGATGGAGAAGCTAAAGGGATCGTCATGTACCATATCGAAGACGGTATCTTGGAAATTATCCAGAGTAAAGTGGTCATGTTCGCGACAGGAGGTTACGGACGAGTCTTTAACACAACTTCCAACGATTTTGCTTCCACAGGGGACGGTTTAGCCATGTCTGCGATCGCAGGGATACCTTTAGAAGACATGGAGTTTGTACAGTTTCACCCCACAGGATTATATCCCGTTGGGGTGCTAATTTCCGAAGCAGTGAGAGGGGAAGGGGCTTACCTTATTAACAGCGAAGGACGGCGGTTTATGGAAGATTATGCCCCCTCGCGCATGGAACTCGCCCCCCGCGATATCACTTCTCGGGCTATTACCCTAGAAATACGCGCCGGTCGAGGGGTGCATCCCGATGGTAGTTCGGGTGGTCCCTTTGTTTATCTGGATCTGCGCCACATGGGGGAAGAAAAGATCATGAGTCGGGTTCCCTTTTGTTGGGAGGAAGCACACCGTCTAGTGGGGGTTAACGCAGTTTATGAACCCATGCCGGTACGTCCCACGGCACATTATTGTATGGGAGGGATACCAGTCAATACTCAAGGAAGAGTTAGGTTAAGCGGCGATCGCCTTACAGAAGGCTTTTTCGCAGCAGGGGAATGCGCTTGTGTGTCGGTACACGGGGCTAACCGTTTGGGTAGTAACTCTTTATTAGAATGTGTGGTTTATGGCAAAATTACAGGGGAAAATATTGCTTCTTATGTCCAAGATCGTAAGTTTTCGGACTTCGATGAGGAGATTTATTTAGAACAAGCAAAACAGAATATTTCTAGTCTCTTAAATAGAGGAGGAAGCATCCGCATTGGGTCATTACGTCAAGAGTTTCAAGACAGCATGGCCGAACACTGTGGAGTATTTCGTACTGAAGAATTAATGCAGGAGGGAATAGACAAAATTCAACAATTTAAGGCTAGATACCAGGACGTTTATCTTGATGATAAAGAAAGTTGTTGGAATACGGAGTTAATCGAAGCGATGGAATTACGGAATATTATGGTAGTAGGAGAAATGATTTTAACTTCTGCTTTGAACCGTAAAGAAAGTCGCGGGGCCCATTCCCGAGAAGATTATACAAAACGGGATGATCCTAACTTTTTGAAGCATACTCTAGCTTATTATTCTCCTGCTGGTTTAGACATTCAGTATATGGATGTGGTGCTTGATATGTTTGAGCCAAAAGAAAGAAAATATTAGAGAATTAGCTTCAATTGGACACAAAGTCCTCGTAATCAATTACGAGGGCTTAATTTTTGTTTTTTTGTGAAAATAAGCCTATCATTTGATTTTAAAAACTAAGTTTTAAATAATTTTTAACCTTGTGTTAATATAAGTAGTTATATCTATTATGATAAGCATATAGGTAAGCTTATTTTTACATAGTTGTATCTTGTTGGAGATAATCAATGAAATATGAATTAGAACACGAAGCAAAAACCTTTGGAGATTGGGCTTATGTAGCGGTTGCTAAACACTATAATAAATTCTTATCCCATGAATTAGCTGTATTGGAAGATAAAGATCCTGAAGAACTGCATCAAATGCGTGTGGGTATGCGACGCTTAAGGAGTGCTATTAATGGCTTTAGTATTGCTTTAAGTTTGCCTCAAAATGCACAACCCAAAAAAGTAGGTAAAATTGCCAAAATTTTAGGAAATTTACGAGACTTAGATGTTTTGACAGATAGTTTAGAAAATCAATATTATCCTCATCTACCAAAAAAAGATCAGAAACAGTTAAAACAAGCATTATCTATTTTAGAAAAACAACGAAAAAAAGTTTTTAAGGAAGTAAAGTCTACCTTAAATAGTCAAAATTATTCTGATTTAAAACAAGCTTTTGATCATTGGTTAAACCATCCACATTATCATGATATTGCTCAAGTTTCTATGGAGTTTATTTTAGCAGACCTACTCTTACCAGAAGTGAGTCAATTAATGTTGTATCCAGGATGGTTAGTAGGGTTTAAAGTTGAATCGCAAGGAAGTAATTTTTCAGCACAGCTATCTCAAAAAGAAGTAGAGTCGTTATTAGATAAAAATGAATTAGTTTTACACGATTTAAGAAAAGTAGCCAAACGAACCCGTTATAATATGGAGTTATTCAGTCAGTTTTATAGCGAAAATTATGAAACTTATCTCAAAGATATAAAAAATATCCAAACCATTTTAGGTGATATTCAAGATAGCTTTGTTTTGTGCGAGTTTCTCAACAATATTTTTGACAAAAATATTCTCAACAAGATGCCAGCTTTTTCCAACATATTACAAGAAAATCGTTATCATAAATGGCAAGAATGGGAGGGATTACAGCAAAAATTCTTTAATTCTGAAATTCGTAAAAACTTTCATCTTACTATTTTAGACCCTTCTATTATTCAATCTAGTCCACAAGAATCTGATAAAGGGATAGAGGAAATAGTGTCTACAAATGTTTCAGATTAACACTAAAACTTTACCAACTTGTAACGAAAATTAAATAATTATCAACTAATATTTTCTCGGTTTATAATATCTCAAAAATCAGGTTATGATATTTACCAAGGAAATTTTTTGTCAATTTTTTCCTTATTTAACAGTAAGGTGTGGCATGGGGAGATGAAAATGATATTATCAGGAATGCCATGAAAGTTATCCCCTCAATTTTGATTGTTGTTAGCGTCATTTTATTTGCTCCTAAAGCTGTTTCTCAGGTTCTTCGTTCCTCTGATTTTAACACTTCAGCAACCACATCTAGTGAAGATTTAGCAGGGGTTGAACCCAGAACCATAGAAGATTGGAATTGGGGAGTTGGTGGTGAGTTTCCTCAACCTCAAGAATCTACTCCCCTAAATTCTCGGAATTTTGACCTAGATTTGTACGAGACTAGGGTTAGAAGACTTAACGAAGCTTACGAGGATGCAGACTATAATATGGGGGATTATCAACGTCCTACTAGTCGTTTTCCAGTGGTTGATTTTTAATTGTGTTAAGAAAGAAGATTTTGCATATCTTGCTCTCGATATTGCAGTCTTTCAATTAATAACTTAACAATAAATTTGTGGAACGCTGATGCTAGTTTTGGTTCCTCTATTTCCATGCGTTTAAAAGCATGACTTGAGAAGAAATAGACAGAACTATGTTCATCAGCGATCACAGAAGCAGAATGGTTGGACTGACTATAAAATCCCATTTCACCAATAATGGTTTCACTTTTATAGGTTCGTAAACATTTAGTTTTATTGGGTGCGATTTCTTTAATAACACTAAGTTGTCCTGATTCTAAAAAATACATCCCTAAACTTAATTGTCCCTGACTAAATAATAACTCTCCTGGTGATAATTTAAATGGTCTAAGATAACTAATCAGTTTAGTAACATCTACAGAAGGGGGAAAATAGTTCCTCAATTGTGCTTCTAGTAGTTGACAACTTTTGTAGGTAGGATAATATTTTTCGAGGGTTTTTTCTTCACACCAAGCTAAACCAATATTTTTTTCTTTAAAAATATGAATAGAACTGTCTTTCAGTCCAACTTTTTTTTGTAACTTTTTTTTATCCTTTTTTGCCAAATTGGTGAGTATCAAAATAATGGAATAACTTTTAAGCAATTGTTTTATTTTGATAAAGTTAATTAAAGCAGAAGAATCTAATCCATTAACCACACGGAAATCTAACAAGACGAATTTAATAGAAGCTTGGTTAACATCAGATAAACGGTTACGAATAGTATTAAATAATTGATTAGCGGTTCCAAAAAATAACCAGCCTTGCAATTCTAAAGTATAAACACTGTCTCCATACTTTTTAATAATTTTGGTTTCTAAAAATGAACGTTGTACATGGGAAGAAGAGTTACACAAAGAGGAAACATTCTTAACGATACTGAGACGACTGGATTTAATAACAAACAGTATCATCGCTACAATAAGCCCGACAATAATACCTTGCAGTAATCCTAAAAAGCCGATAGAAATGACAATTAATAAAACTAAAAAATAATCGCTTTTTGATAAATTATGCCAGCCGTCATAAAGCCATTCTACTAAAAAATTTAACCCTAAAAATAAAGTCAATCCTCCGATCAAAACTTCAGGTAACAAAGATAAAACTGACATCCCTCCAAACAAAGCTAAAGCACAAAACCCACTCAATAACCAACCCACAACACGACTAGAAGCACCTAAACGATGATTAAGAACAGAACGACTTAATGATACATAACTGGTTAAACCTCCTCCCATTAACCCAGATAGAATATTGGCAATTCCAGTTATTTTTAACTCGTGATTAAGGGCAATATCTTTTTCTAATGCTACCTCAATACCACTAATATTTAGTAGCAGTCCTATAACTCCTAAAAGAATCATAGAAAACATATTCGGCAGGTAATTAAATACCAAAGATAAATTAGCGTTTTTTAAGCTATCAAAAGTCAAACCGGGTAAAGACATATTTTGCTGTATGGGTTCCATTAATAATCCCATTTCTCTGGCTTCATCGATAGAAATTCCCGTTACGCCTAAAAATAGATAGAAACAAATTACTGTCAAAAACATAATAGATGGTAACACTAAAAAATGTCGCCAGAAACGGAGTATTATTACTAATAAAAAAGCAAAAATAAACTCAGGTATCCAGAGAAATAAAATATCCCTAGAAAATAATTCTCCTAAGTTATTAAAGCTGATTTCAAGTCCCGCATAATTCTTAATGACAGTTGCCACTAATAACCAACCTGTTCCTGCTAAAAAACCACCAATTACCGGAAAAGGAACATAGCGAACTAAATTACCTAAACGAAAAAAACCGAGAGTAAAAAAAACAATTCCACTGAGTATTCCAGTCAGAATAATGATTACAATTAATGTCAATACAGTCGTCTCTATATTATCAAGAGATGATTGGGCTATAATGGTACTAGCAATAACACTTAAAATAGCAACAGGTGGTTCTTGAATGGAGGGAATAATGCCAGGCAGTGATGTTCTTGAAGCAATAAATAATGCTGTAACAATGTTACTAACTAAAATTAAACCAATACCAATAGAAATGTAGGGAGATAAAGAATCTGCGAAAATTAAATGACTGCAAGAAACAGCCCAAATAATGGAAATAGTAGCACCTATCAAACTCGCAGTAAAACTAGAAAAAAAACGTAGAGGGTGGAATTCTTTTTCAATGAAGGTAAAAACATTTGAAAAATAACGAGAATGCAACATAATTTTTAAATATTAATTTTATAAACTTTGGTGGATCATTATAACCCATATCTTTCTTCTCCAGTAAATTTCAATTTCATCAAGGGTTAATTTTTTGTAATAATACGCGGTAAACAGGTTGATTTTTATTGAGGGTTGCAACTTCTCTTTCCGTAGCAATGGGAAAAGGATTTTCTGGGAACCAAGTTTCTTGATGTTGTTGTTGAAAACTAGAATTAACAAGAAAATTATCTACCATTTCTTCAGCAACTTCTTTAACATCTGATTGTAAAAAAACTGAACCATTTTCGACTAAATGAGTAGCGATCGCCTGGACTAAATCTGGTTGTACTACTCGTCTTTTTTGGTGACTACGTTTGAACCAAGGATCAGGAAATTGAATAGTCACACAGTTTAAAATATTAGGGGGTAAAGATGTTAATATTGTGTCAATATAAAGGTTAATATTACAAAAGAGAAAACTAACATTAGGTAATTGCAAGCGATCGCATTGTTGATTAGCTTCAATAACCAAAGGTTCTCTAATTTCTATGCCCAAAAAATTCATTTTAGGGTACAATGGAGCCATGTTTAACAGGAATTTTCCCCTTCCACAACCAATGTCTAAATGAAGGGGTTGATCAGGACTGGAATACACAGTATACCACTTTGGTAAGATTATAGGTTGACTATATTTTGCACTCAAAGGGTTAACGTGTTGACGGACACGGACTCTTGCCAAAATTAAACTCTCCTATTTATGCTGACAGTAAAAGTGTGCTTTAGTTAAGAAATTTTTGAGATGAACTTTCGCTTTGCTATTATCAGTGATCCCCATATAGCGGTTCCCCGAACCATTCCCAATCATGCTAATCGTTTTCATCTAGTGGAAGTTAGTATTCTTGCTTTAGAGAAAGTATTAAAGCACTTAGAACAGCTTAACCTAGATTTTTTGCTTTTCCCAGGGGATTTAACCCAAGACGGGGAAATAGACAATCATGAGTGGTTAGCTAGAAGATTGCGATCGCTACCTTTTCCTGTGTTTGTCGTTCCAGGTAATCACGATGTTCCCAGTGTTGAACCCACAAACCTTAAGATTGGGTTGCACCAATTTCCCAGTTATTATGATCATTGCGGTTATAAAAATCAGCAAATGTATTATACCCAAGAAATTATACCAGGAGTAAGAATTATTGGTCTAAATTCTAATCAGTTTAACGAGGAAGGGAAACAGTTGGGTTGTTTAGATAATGAACAATTAACTTGGTTAGAAAATTTATTACCCCAAATAAAAGACGAATTACTTTTAGTGATGATTCATCATAATGTAATTGAGCATTTGCCGGATCAAAGGACCCATGAATTAGGGAAAAGGTATATGTTAAATAATGCTCCCTTGTTACTTAAAATGTTGAAGTCGGTAAACTGTAAACTAATTTTCACAGGACACCTTCATGTGCAGGACATTGCTTATGATCAAGGAATTTATGAGATTACAACCGGTTCATTAGTAAGTTACCCTCATCCTTATCGTATCATCGAAGTGCAACAACCAATTAAAGGTTCATTGAGTCTTAATGTCACCTCTCATCGGGTCAAAAATGTACCAGGATGGGAAAATTTAGAAGACATTTCTCGCAAATGGTTAGGCGATCGCTCATTTCCTTTTATGGTGAAATTGTTAACAGCATCCCCTTTGAAAATATCCCAACAAGAAGCAGAAAAACTAGCCCCATATTTACGATACTTTTGGTCAGATGTTGCCGCAGGAGACGGGGTTTTTGATTTCCCTGATTTCCCTCCTCAAATTCGTGATTATTTTCGTAGATTTGGTGCCATTAAACCCGATGGGACAGAGGCTAAAATTGATAATAAAGTAACCCTTAATTTATAACATTAACTTCACTTTAAACTGAGTGCAGTTTTTCTACAAAGTTCAACATTTGAGCAATGGCAAAGTTATTAGCTAGAATTAGGCAATAGTAAGTACGGAAGCAGACATGGCTTCAATTATTTATAAATGGTCCATAAATGAATGGCACGAACTGGTGGACACTGGAATCTTAGAAGGTAAACCAGTTGAACTTTTGGAAGGAGATATCATCGAGATGAGTCCAGAAGGAATCGAGCATAGCTACACTAATCAATCTGTAAGCGATTATCTGAGATATTTGTTTAAAGAACAGGCGCAAGTAAGAGATTCTCATCCAATAACTTTAGATAATTCAGAACCAGAACCAGATATCGCTATGGTTCGACTACCTGAAACTATCTATCGTAATCATCACCCCTACCCTCAAGATATATATTGGTTGATCGAAGTATCCAATAACACCCTGCAAAAAGATTTAGAACAGAAAATGATTACCTACGCTCGTAATAGTATCCCTGAATATTGGGTAATTGATTTGAAAAACAAAAAGTTAATTGTTCATACTCAACTGCAAAACAACCGTTACTCACAAGTTACTGAATTGAAATCAGGAACAATTGCATCTCAAGCATTCCCTGATATAGAGATTGATCTAGAAAAATTGCTGCTGTACTGAGGTTGCAGTTGATAATTTTTGATTTTGTCTGCTTTTCCTGACACCAAACTCAGATTCAACTAGGGTTGAGCAGAATTTCCAGAAACAGTCCACCAAGCTAACCCATAAGGTTGACTTGCTTCATTGACTTGTTGTTTATACTGTACCCGTATTTTGTAGTTACCCGTAGCAAGAACAGGACAAAAAATATGCTCAGTATTATCCACCTTACTAACGGAACGACAGACGCTTTCGGTGCTATTGGTGGAATTTGTCGGCATTAGGTAGAGATCCAAGTTATTTAGTCCCCGATCCTCAAAACTTTCTCCGAGATCGTATTGTTTATTATTATTTTTGTCCTTGAGTTCTACCAATCTATCCCATACTAGAGTAATGGCAACATAACTGTTTTCCTGTAGGGGTTGATCGATAACATAGTCTTTATGATTATTATTGGTGACGGTTTCGTAATCCCAACCCAACGCCGGCACTGGATTTTCCGGTTTCCATTGACCTGCGCTAAACTGTTGATAAGCTCGCAACGCATTTAGATGTCCTACTCCCATTTGTATGTCCACGGGAATTTCAGGGTTGCTGTAAGCATCGGAATTAAACCAGTTGTAATGGGATTTACTAAAAATAGTACGCATCATCCCCAATAACAAACCGTTTCCAGAATCTTCTATCTTATCAGCAGAATTGAGCAACACCGCTTTATTAACTTGATGACGACGAGAGTCTACACTCCAGTTAGGTTGTTGGGTTCGGAGTTGGCGATCGCCGAATTCTTGCAGCAACGCCACCGATGCAGTAATGTGAGGGGCGGCAAAGCTAGTTCCACTCACCTTCTGCACCGTTCCCGCTAGATCATAGACAGCAACTTTGCTACCCGGGGCAACTAAATTAATCGCCCGTCTGGGACCAACATTGATTTCCCGTTTAATCAAACTACGACCAATACCCACAGGAAGTGCGCTGAGGTTAGCAAAATCGACTTTTGAATAGATTTGCCCCTGTTTGGTGCTGTAAGCGGTGGTAATGCCGTTATAGTGGTCTGTTGGAATGGGAATACCACCCCTTCCCTGGTTACCAGCAATCACATACAGGGTATCGTGAACCCGCGATGACCAGTCGATACATTGGGTTAAATGTGCGTTCCCATCTAGCTTTGCATCCATGCGACCATCTTGGGTGAGGGATTCTCCAAAACTAAAGTTAATCGCCCTGACATCTCCGCTATTTTGTTGGGCAATGTGCTGACTGGCCAGACATTCTTGGGGTTGACCACCTCCTTTGATGGCACCGATGGCAGAGGCGTATAATCGAGCATCTGGGGCGACTCCTGGCAATTTTTTATCTTGACTCACCATCACCGTTGCTACCATTGCTGCATGGTTGTCTAGGTTGCCGTTGGACTTGACTGCTCGGTTTTGGTAGTATACCCCTGCCAGGTTAAAGGTGGGACTCCAGGCCGCTATTTTATCAAAACCGAAGACACCAGGCCGTCCGATTTCTACTTGTCCAATAGCGATTTTTTTTCCTGTTAAATTAAGAGGTTGTTGATGTAAACGATTAGCATAAATTCCAGTTTCTCCTATGGAAGTGTTTAAAGCAAAACTAGGAGTGATAATCCCTGTAATAGTTGTTAAACTACTGATTACCCAAGCAACGGTTTTTTTCATCTATGATATGTTAATTATTTTTTTGAGTTCTTCCTATTTTATACAAAATAAATCAAATTTTAGCTATAAAAATTTCCTAAAGAAAATCTAAAATAGAGAATGTATAATTATGATTTAGATTAATCCTTGCTTTTTTAATAAATCATCAATCCAAATTTGTTCATTTTCAGACACATCCTCTAAGATTTGTTTTTGATAATTAATAGCTAAATCATAACTTCCTCTTTCATAAATACCGTGTAATAAGTCTTGTAATGGGATGCAAAGTTCTTGATCTTCTGATTTTAATGGTAAGGGAATAGAAGGAATTTGTTGTACTAAATCAAAGGCGTAAAGTTCTGCTTTTGGGCGGCGATCGCTTCTACTAATAACAATACGATAATCTAACCTAATTGTGTCATCTATATTCATGGGCATGATTTCACCTTTTCTCAATAAATCTATTTCGATTAAGTGAGTTAAACTCATTAATACTTGTTATCTTTTTCTTAGATATTTATTTCTTCCTTCTCCCGGTTTTTTATTCTTGGGTGATAAAATTTCAATCACTGTTACCAATTCTTGAGTTTCTACATTTTTAACTTGCAAATACCATTCTTTGATGGTTTCTGGTTGAGGAAGAGAGATCGTTAAGGGTTCAACTTTTGGGGGTGCAACCGCAACATTAGACGGTGTTTTAGTTAGCTTTGAACTAGGAGTAAATACAACATTGTCAGGAATACCCACTAATTCTAAAGTGTCATCATTATCGGTTTCTGTGTAAACTCTTTGTTCCATATACATACGAGATTTGGGGCGCAAAATTGGGTTCATGTAATCAGCTATGGCAACAATTAAATGAGTGTGAACTTGTGACCAAATTTGAGGAAGTTCTAAATGAGGGTTCATTCCAGGAAAAGGGGAAGGCATAATTATCTCCTTAGTTAATTGATTTATTTATGGTCTATTTTATTAAATATTTTCATCGCTTAAGATAACATCTTCATAAATTAATTCAACGGGACAATTAAAGTCAATTGATTCTAATCTCACTTCTTCATTTTCGTTAAAACTGTGCAATTCCCAAACCCCTTGATCATTGATACGAAAACACTCAATTATTTTTTGATCAGTACTAACTAAAACATATTCTTTTAGGGTTTCAATCTGCCGATAATTTCTAAATTTTTTCCCTCGCTCAAATCCTTCGGTACTTGGAGAAAGCACTTCAATAATCAAACAAGGATATTGCAGAAACTTGATTGCTTTTTTATCTCTTTCGTCACAACTGACAACTACATCAGGATAATGATAAGGACCCTTTTCTGATAGTTGTACTTTAACATCGTTAATTTGAATTTTACATCCTTTATTCCTGAGATGATTTTTTAGCGTAGAAGCTAAGTTCAAAGCAATAGTATTATGGGGAATAGTTCCCCCTGTCATAGCATAAACCTCCCCATCCATATATTCATATTTCAGGGGTTGTTTTTCCTCCCATTCCAGATATTCGTCGGGAGACATATAACAATGTTCTTTTGCTACAACCATCTTTAAACCCCATTAATTAACTGATAACCGATAATCGATTATTGGTAACCGAAATAACAGAATCTAATGCTTCCAAAGCGCGGTCGCGATATTTTCCGTATCGTTCCCTTTTATTACGAATTCTGACCGATAAATCCGGTAAAATACCAAAGTTAGGCGGCATAGGTTGAAAGTGTTTTGGGGAAGCACTGCTGATAAACTCGAATAATGCACCCATCATCATGGTAGAAGGTAGAGTAATGGGTTCTAAACCCAATGCTACCCTAGCGGCATTAGTTCCAGCTAACCATCCCCCGGCTGCCGCTGCGGTGTAACCTTCTGTCCCGATTAATTGTCCTGCTGCCAAGAGAGTGGGACGGTTGCTAAACTGTAAAGTGGCTTCGAGTAGCTGAGGAGAATTGATAAAAGTGTTGCGGTGCATCACACCCATGCGAACAAACTCGGCGTTTTCTAAACCAGGAATGAGACGAAACACCCGCTTTTGTTCCCCCCATTTCAAATTAGTTTGAAACCCTACCATATTCCAGAGTTTACCCTGTTTATCTTCCTGTCGTAGTTGCACCACAGCGTAGGGACGTTTTTCTTTATTTTCCGGATCACGAAAATCTCCCAACCTTGCATCAAATAAACCCACCGGTTTCAATGGTCCATAACGCATTGTATCTTCCCCCCGTTGGGCTAATTCTTCGATGGGTAAACATCCTTCGAAAAATTTGGCAGTTTCTCGCTCAAATTCTTTTAATTCCGCTTGCTGGGCTGCACAAAGTTCCCCACGAAACTGTAAATATTGTTCTGAGTTGAGGGGACAGTTAAGATAGGCAGCTTCCCCCTTATCGTAACGGGAGGCCAAAAAAGCGATGTCTTGGTTGATGGAGTCCCCGACAATTATCGGACTGGCTGCGTCGAAAAAGCTCATATAAGCCATGCCAGTGAACTGTTGTAACTTTTCTGCCAAAATAGGGGAAGTAAGGGGTCCAGTCGCTAAAATAACGATGCCATCTGAGGGTATTTCCTGTACTTCTGAGCGTCTTAGTTCGATTAAAGGATGAGTTGCTAGGGTTTGGGTTAATTGTTCGCTAAACACCCCTCTATCCACCGCTAAAGCCCCACCTGCAGGAACAGCGTGTTTATCTGCGGTTTGGATGATAACGGAATTGAGACGACGTAATTCTTCATGGAGAAGGCCCGCCGCGCGATCGCTGGACATAGCACCAAAGGAGTTACTACAGACCAATTCAGCTAATTCTTGGCTATGATGGGCAGGACTTCTGCGAATAGGACGCATTTCGTGCAACGTCACAGGAATGCCAGCTTGTGCTACTTGCCAGGCTGCTTCGGTTCCAGCTAACCCTCCACCAATTACTTGAACTTTTGTGCTTGAAGATGTCATCAATTAGGTCTTAGTTTCGTTTTTGTACTTTTATTTTAAGTAGTTGGACATAAGTGTAGTTAACTGTCTTAAGAAATGTAAATCAACCTCCCTGCTCCCTGCTCCCCAAACCCCACACCTCAAACAAGTAAGCTTTCCATTTACTGAATTTTATTGTTTCAAGGTTGTATTTAGGCGCAAGCTGATTTAATCTTTTTTTTAGCATCCCTAAAGCAACTATTGGAGGATATTGACTGTGTCTAAGAAAACTATAGCTAATTTATCAGAAGCGGATCTCGCAGGAAAGCGTGTTCTAGTACGGGTAGATTTTAACGTTCCTTTTGATAACGGAACCATCAGCGATGACACCCGCATTCGCGCAGCTTTACCCACCATCAAAGAATTAATCAGCAAACAGGCAAAAGTTATCCTCTGTAGCCACATGGGTCGTCCCAAGGGTAAAGTAGTGGAGAGCATGAGTTTAAAGCCCGTTGCAGCCCGTTTAGGGGAGTTATTAGGGCAAGACGTTACCATGTGCGATGATTGTGTAGGTGACTCTGTTACCCAAGCCATTGCCAAGTTAGAAAATGGTCAAGTAGCTTTACTGGAAAACCTCCGTTTTCACTCAGAAGAAGAAGGTAACGATGCCGAGTTTGCCAAACAGTTAGCAGCCAACGCAGACTTATACGTTAATGATGCTTTTGGAACCGCCCACCGCGCCCACGCTTCTACCGAAGGGGTAACACATCACTTAAGTCCCAGTGTTGCTGGTTATTTAATCGAAAAAGAACTGCAATATCTACAAGCTGCCATCGAAAACCCCCAACGTCCTTTAGCCGCTATCATCGGTGGTTCCAAGGTTTCCAGTAAAATTGGCGTTATCGAAACCCTCCTAGAAAAATGCGATAAGCTAATCATCGGGGGTGGCATGATTTTCACTTTCTATAAAGCCCGTGGATTAAATGTGGGTAAGTCCTTAGTAGAAGACGATAAGTTAGAACTAGCCAAGTCTCTAGAAGCCAAAGCTAAAGAAAAAGGTGTGGATTTCTTGTTACCCTCTGATGTGGTTTTAGCAGATAATTTTGCCCCCGATGCCAACGCTAAAACCGTCAACATTGACAGTATTGAAGACGGTTGGATGGGATTGGATATTGGACCAGATTCTGTGGAAGTTTTCAAAACAGCTTTATCTGAGTGTAAAGCAGTAATTTGGAATGGACCTATGGGAGTATTTGAATTTGATAAATTTGCCACTGGAACCGAAGCCATCGCTAATACCTTAGCAGGATTAACCGGCACCGGAACCACCACAATTATCGGTGGTGGTGACTCTGTGGCTGCCGTCGAAAAAGTCGGTGTTGCTGAGAAAATGAGCCACATTTCTACCGGCGGTGGTGCTAGTCTAGAACTGCTAGAAGGTAAAGTATTGCCAGGTATTGCTGCTTTAGACGAAGCTTAATTTTATTTCTGTTAGGTGGGCTTAGCCTACCTAGCCATCCACAATAAACCATGATCAAGCAAACAACCTTAAAACAAAATTTTTTCCTCTATCTACTCTTGAGTGCGATCGCAGTAGCCATGCTCTTTCCCTTACTTTGGTTACTGAGTACCGCCCTAAAATCCCCCACAGAAGATATTTTTACCAGTTGGTTCCCCACCCAACCCACCTGGGAAAATTTCCGCATTGTCTGGGAAACTTATCCCTTTGGACCATATCTATGGAATAGTACCCTAATTGCAGTGTTAACCGTCGGCTTAAACCTACTGTTTTCTTCTTTGGCAGCCTATCCCCTAGCAAGACTAAATTTTTTAGGAAGAGACACCATTTTTGCCGGAGTAATCGCTACCATCATGATTCCCTTTCAAATTGTGATGATTCCTCTATACGTTCTCACCGTACAGTTAGGATTACGCAATACTTATCTAGGGGTGATTTTTCCCAGTTTAGCCTCAGCTTTCGGTATTTTTCTCTTGCGTCAAGCATTTCAAGGGGTTCCCAAAGAACTAGAAGAAGCTGCTAGAATCGATGGCTGCTCGGAATTGGGGATTTGGTGGCACATTATGTTACCTTCTATCCGCCCTGCTTTAGTCACTTTAGCTATTTTTGTGTTTATCGGTTCCTGGAGTGACTTTCTCTGGCCGTTAATTGTTTTAGATCGTCCTGAATACTACACTTTGCCTTTAGGAGTTGCTAAACTAGCCAGTGCTTTAGATTTAGATTGGCGATTGATTGCTGCTGGATCAATTATTGCTACTGTTCCAGTTGTCCTTTTATTTGTCTTTGCACAACGCTACATTATTCCCACAGAAACAGGAAGTGGTGTTAAAGGGTAACTGTTCTTGAAACTATTTTTAACCATGCAGTGCGATTCGATTTGGTTGTACAGAGCATTTGTCCCCACAATTTTAATGATGAATAATTAAGCAGATTTCAGATAACTTTTTCCTCCTGCCTCCTCCCCCAAAGCTAGAGAATGCATAATAATCTATGCAAAGGAAAACTGCTATCAATAGAACATTTTTGATAAACCACCTTTTAAAATTTTGTGCTATGATTGGGGTAACTAAAAAACGATTAATAACCTTAGCTTGTCCGTAGCAGTGTCGATAACTTGTAAAACCAACCAAAACACTAACGATCTGCTAGGGGTTAAGCAAGCAATATAAGGCAAGCAACAATATCACAGGAGCCTTCCACCTGATGGATTATTTAGAAAAAGTTCTAGAAAAACTTAAGGAACTGGCACAAAAGCTAATCGAAACACTGTTAGGTCCCGAGGCTGAACCAGAGCCAGAACTTATACCTATCCCGGTTAATGACCCTCGGCATCGTTATAGCAGATAACTAGGCATAGGGTGTCTACTAACAATCCTGAAAAACTAAGCATTTTGGTACTTCACGGGCCAAACCTAAATATGCTGGGTGTCCGCGAACCCACAATTTACGGTTCTGCTACTTTAGAGTCAATAAACGATTTGCTTAATGACAAGGCTGCTGCCCTCAGCTGTGTGCTTTCAATAATTCAGTCAAACCAAGAAGGAGTTTTGGTGGATGCTATCCAGTCTGCTCTTAGCCAACATCAGGGGATACTAATTAACGCAGGAGCTTATACCCACACGAGTGTTGCTATTCGAGATGCCCTGTCCGCAGTAAAAATACCAACAGTAGAAGTTCACCTGAGTAATATTTATCAAAGAGAAGAGTTCCGTCACCACTCTTACATAGCCCCAGTGGCAATAGGGCAGATTAGCGGTTTTGGAGCTAATAGCTATCTTTTGGGATTGGAAGGGTTATACCATCATCTTAGTACAAGTTAGCAACGATAGAGTCCTGTAGATTGCTATGCAGTTAATACTACTGATGTCGATATTAGTCGGAATGGTGATTAATGTGTTGCAGAATAGGCAACCAATCATCCTTTATTTTTTAGGGACTAATGATGAGACAGCCTTATTTTCCCTACAGTTACCATTGGGTATCTGGGTTGTTTTGTTTCTATCAGCAGGGATTATTAGCAGTTTACTGATTCAAATTTTGAGCCGATCGCCTCGTTCTTTATCCCCTAGAGCTTCTAATAACCCTCGATCCCGTAAAGAGAAACCCCCTGAAACCCCTTATTCTAGACCTGAACCCAAAAAATCTGATTGGGACAAATCTCCACCCCCAGAATGGGAAAATAGCCTAGAAGAAGAGGATGATGAGTGGGATATAGAAGAACCCCCTCTAGAAAATACTATTCCCCGTCAACCTTCTATGGTTGAAGATAAAGACTCTGAGTTCGAGGTCAAAAAACCCCCAAAAACCTCTTCTCAAGAAGGCACAGTTTACTCTTACACCTATAGAGAATTGAGCGATCGTGTCCCGTCTCAACCATCTTCAGATCCTCCGGAATCAGACAAAAAGCCTTCATCTTCTCAACAAAGTAGGGATGTTTATGATGCTCAGTATCGTATTATTACCCCTCCCTATCAACCTCTTCAAGACACTCAGGATGGAGACGAGCAAGATGAGGGGAATTGGATTTGAAGAGGCATAATCAAGCAAAAACCCCATCTAAGTTTTTAGATGGGGTTTAGATTAGAATAAGATTTCAACAATCAAAGATTATTTGCGAGCGACCAAAGTTAGTTCTCCACTAGCTAAGTCCAGAGGAAAGTTATGAGCATTTCTTTCGTGCATAACTTCCATGCCAATAGCAGCACGGTTCAGAACATCGGCCCAAGTACCGATAATACGACCCTGAGAATCTAACACAGATTGGTTAAAGTTAAATCCGTTGAGGTTAAAGGCCATGGTACTCACACCCATCGCAGTGAACCAAATACCAATAACAGGCCAAGCACCTAAGAAGAAGTGCAAAGCACGACTATTGTTAAAAGAAGCATATTGGAAGATTAAACGACCAAAGTAACCATGAGCAGCCACAATGTTGTAGGTTTCTTCTTCTTGTCCGAACTTATAACCGTAATTTTGAGATTCGGTTTCTGTGGTTTCACGAACCAAACTGGAGGTAACTAGACTACCGTGCATAGCGGAAAATAAAGCACCACCAAAGACACCGGCAACTCCTAACATATGGAAAGGGTGCATCAAAATATTATGCTCCGCTTGGAAAACGAACATAAAATTAAAAGTACCACTGATTCCTAGCGGCATCCCATCGGAAAAAGAACCCTGTCCAATGGGATAGATTAAAAATACAGCAGTGGCTGCGGATACTGGTGCGCTATAAGCGACACAGATCCAAGGACGCATCCCTAAGCGGTAAGACAGTTCCCATTGTCTTCCCATCCAGCAGAAAATGCCGATCAGAAAGTGGAAGATAACTAATTGATACGGACCACCGTTATAGAGCCATTCATCGAGAGATGCCGCTTCCCAGATGGGATAAAAATGCAAGCCAATAGCATTGGAAGAAGGGACTACCGCTCCAGAAATAATATTATTTCCATACAGTAATGAGCCGGCTACTGGTTCACGAATTCCGTCAATATCAACAGGAGGCGCAGCAATAAAGGCGATGATAAAACAGATAGTAGCGGTTAATAATGTCGGGATAAGAATAACACCAAACCAGCCTACATATAGACGGTTATTAGTGCTAGTTATCCACTGACAAAACCGCTCCCACAGAGAAAGATTTTGGTTTTGTATAGTAGTTGTCATGGCTGAATAATAAGAAAATCACAACAATAATTTAAGGACAGATTGTAACAATGACTACCTAACCTTATTACATATAAGTATATTTACATTCGTTGACAATGATCCACTTTTTTTCGTATATTTTTGTGACTTAAAGTTGAAGTTATATGAGGTTTTATAAATATAAATAACAGGTTATTAAATTAAGTGTAAATTATGTCATATATGTTAAAGCAAAACAATCCATTTTAGGATAAACAAATCCAGTAGAATAGGAAATAATATACTGTTAATTTAGAAATTTATGTCTAAGGCCAAACTCTTGCAGCCTGATTTGATTTTGGGGGATACTATTCTTGGTTTAAACCAAGAAATGCTTGATCACTATCATATTAAGGGATTAGTCTTAGATGTAGATGAAACCCTTGTCCCTCTCAAAAAAAGCCATGTTTCGGAGGAATTGAGACAATGGATAGACCAAATTCGCCAAGAAACCCCGATTTGGTTAGTTAGTAATAATCTCAGTGAAAGTCGCATTGGTCGTATCGCTAATTCTTTAGATTTACCTTACTTATTAGGAGCAGTCAAACCTTCTCGACGAAAACTGAGAACAGCTATTCGTGCGATGGAATTACCTGTTCCCCGAGTAGCAATGGTAGGAGATCGCTTGTTTACAGATGTTTTGGCGGGAAACCGACTGGGAATGTTTACTATTTTAGTACGACCAATGGTTGATTCTGCTGTTGCCGCTCGTTCCTACCCTATCCATAATTTTGAAGTGTGGCTCTCTGAAAAACTCGGCGTTTCTCTGATGTCTTCGCAACATAAGTTTATGAAACTACACAAAAAGAGAAAAAAATAAATATAAAAAAATAGCTGTGTTGGGTTTTGTCTCTCAACCCAACCTATAAGATCGGCGATCGCTAATTTTTTCAGCCCATAAGCTTATCTTTAAAATGCACCATAATTGGAGCCTCAAAGGGAGCTTAAAATGTATAGGCTTCTAATCCGATTAAGGAATTTTATGCAAAGTTACCAATGATGGGAAAATTGACCCCAATTGCTCTGGCAATAATTCCCTGAAGCAATGGATTAAAGCAAGACTTGGTGATAAGTTAGTTAAATTGTTGTTCAAAGAACTCCTTGTGTCTTATCGTAGACATCAGGTTAAATAACACCAAAAAAAAGGAGGCAATACACCTCTCTTGTTGGTGGTTATTTGGAAAAATTTATCCTAAACTAATAACTTGTGAATTAGCATGGCTAAAAAGTATCACGTTTACGGTGTCGGTAATGCCTTAGTTGACATGGAGTTTCGAGTTACTCCTGAGTTACTACAAGAATTAGAAATCGATAAAGGGGTCATGACCTTAGTTGATGAGACGCGTCAAGGAGAAATCATTGCTAAGTTCAACGGGAACCTTTGTAAGCAAAGTGGTGGTGGTTCGGCTGCTAATACGATGGTGGCTTTGAGTCAGTTGGGAGCTAAAGGTTTTTATTCTTGTAAAGTGGCTAAGGATGAAGCAGGATTTTTTTACTTAGAAGATTTACAAAATTGCGGTTTGGATACCAATGTTCACGATGAAAAACAAGTCGATGGCACCACAGGAAAATGTTTAGTTATGGTTACTCCTGATGCCGATCGCACCATGAATACTTTTTTGGGAATTAGTGGGAGTTTATCAGAAGAAGAGTTGGTTAGAGATGCTATAACTGATTCGGAATACATCTATATGGAAGGTTATTTAGTAACTTCTCCCACTGCTAAAGCTGCTGCCATTAAAGCGAGAAAAATTGCTGAAAGTTCGGGAGTTAAAACCACATTTTCTCTATCCGATCCCAATATGGTTTCTTTCTTTAAGGATGGATTATTAGAAATTATCGGCGATCGCATGGATTTTATTTTTGCTAACGAATCCGAGGCTATGAAAATGGCCGATACGGAGGATTTTTCTGAGGCCATTACTTACTTAAAAAGTCTATCCCAAGGGTTTGCTATTACTAGAGGATCACAAGGTTCAGTGGTTTTCGATGGTCAAGAATTAATAGAAATTACTGCTTACCCTGTAGAAGCAATTGATACCGTAGGTGCAGGAGATATGTATGCCGGTGCTTTTTTATATGGCATCACTCACGGTATGGGTTACGCTCAAGCTGGTGATTTAGCCTCTCGTGCTTCTTCTCGTATTGTTACTTGTTATGGTCCGCGTTTAGAAACCGCAACCTTAAAGGAATTACTGAATACTTAGAAGCGAACCCACAGAGGACAAAAGAGATTTTTTTCTTCCGAGGCTTCTGCCTCGGCTACTTGGATTAATTTGCGATCATACTTATTGATGTAGTACAATATAACTTGTGAAATAAAGGAGTAACAGAGGTGTATTAATTATGTTAGACAAATTCCGAAAACGTTATCCCGAAGGGAGTTTGGTGAGTGAGTTAATAACCATTGATCACGGGAAGTATGTTGTTAAGGTATTACTACAGAATAATAGTGTGACATTAAGTACGGGATTAGCAGCCGATGAGAAAATTGAAACCGCAGAAGATAGAGCAATAGAAAGGGCATTAAATAGTTTGAAATTAGACCAGAAACCTGTTGAAATTTCAGAACAAACTATCCCTCAGCCTTCACCTCCTCCTCAAGAAATAATCCAACCTCAACCACAAGTATTTCCCCCTACTCCAGCACAAACTGTTGAATCTATTGCTAATAAAAATGAAATTAAAGAGAAAGAAATAGAAACAAAACTACCTATTGAAAATAACATCGAAACTACAACTAAATCATCTAAGAAAAGGGTTAAAGCTACATCAAGCTCTAAAAAATCACGGTCAATAGAACCAGAAATAGAGGAGAAACCTCTTCCTGTCAATACAACTCCTAATGAATTAGAAATAGAGGAGAAACCTCTTCCTATTAATACAACTCCTGATGAATTAGAAATAGATGAAAAGCCTCTTCCTATTAATACGACTTCTGCCGAAGCAGAAATAGAAGAAACTTTCCCCCCTATTGCCGAAATAGCCGAGGAAATAGAACTAGAACAAAAACCTGCTATGGAAGAGGAAATGCTTGATTTTTCCGAAATTATTGCTCGTTCTAATGTAGAACTAAAACGGCTAAAATGGACAACGGAACAGGGTCGAGACTACTTGATCAGAACATATGGAAAGCGGTCCCGTCAAGTTTTATCCGATGAGGAATTATTGGAGTTTCTTCGTCATCTAGAAAGCTTACCCACTCCCTCTTGACCTACTCAGAATCCCAATTATAAGTACTTGCACAAAAATCAACATTACAGTTTAGATGAGGCAAACTGTTGACTTTATTTATATCCGACTACTTATAACTACAACTTCAATAATTAGGTTATATACACGGTTACGCTTATCATAATTAAATTAATATGTCAAATTTATTTTTTTAGCCGTTATAAAAATATACAAATTATCCCTAGTTTTAGTCTCTTCTCAGGCAGTTTTGGTACGGAATGAAAATAATTCAGATGGTTTTTTTGACTAGACAATTAGGGTTTGAGGCTGTTTTGAAGAAAAATTAAATACGAGTACCCCATTATGAAAATTAGATCATAGCGCATAAAACCGATGAATTCGTTTACAAATAAGAAAAATTCTCAATAAAATATTAATTTTTGTAATAAGTAACGAAATATGAATTAGGAATTTTAAAAGTAAACTTGAATAATTAAAAATTTTTGCTTATCTATGAAAGATAGAGAGCCATCCCTTGTGGAGTCTAGGATAACCTGAACTTTTCTGAACTTTTCTTAATTTTTTCTGCTCAGATAAATTTAAGGTCAAGACTCCAAAAGACATATACAGACTAGATTGTAACCTGTTTACATTATATAACTTTATCTTATCTTGGCTTTTTCTTAACTTATTCATAACCTAAACTTTTCTGAACTTTTATGGATTGTTTCTGCTGATAACTTTAGACATACTGGAAGTGTCAAAAAACTACTGTCTAATTTTTGACTAACTAGTAATAACTTAAAGGAGAAAAATTCCATGAGTGAACAACAAATTATTCTTGAACAGATTGTATCTCTTGATAGTAATGATAATTCATTTTTTGGTCATCTCATTGATGATGAAGTTAAGTTTAATATAAACGGTAAAAGCGGAAATGACACCCTTACTGGTTATAAGTTTGATGATTATATTATTGGAGGTTCTGGTGATGATTCTATTAAAGGATATGCTGGTAATGATGAGCTTTTTGGTTCGAAGGGTGATGACATTGTTTATGGGAACAAGGGTGATGATTTTTTAAGAGGTGGGGATGGTAATGATGAACTTTATGGTGGTTCTGAAAATGATATTCTTCTTGGGGATGATGGCAATGATTATCTAAATGGTGGTGATGGTCATGATCAACTTTATGGCGATTACGGAAATAATTTATCCAAAAATAATTTTACAGAAAATATTGATCAAAGAGATATTGATCAAGGACATACTGATGGGATAAATGGAAATGATATTTTGGATGGTGGTAAAGGTAATGATTGGCTTCATGGAGCGCAACTTCACGATCTACTTTTTGGAGGCGATGGAAAAGATACACTTTTTGGAGGTACAGGAATTGATCAACTTCATGGTGGTTCTGGAAATGATATTTTAGATGGTGGTAGTGAGAATGATCAACTTTATGGTGGTTCTGGAAATGATATTTTAGATGGCGGTTCTGGAAATGATATTTTAGATGGTGGTTCTGGAGATGATGAACTTCATGGTGGTTCTGAAAATGATATTCTTCTTGGGGGTTCTGGAAGTGATTTACTTACAGGAGGTGACGGTACAGACGTTTTTATTTTAAATAGTGATATTGGCGTAGATACTATTCGTGAATTTGAAATAGGTACAGATAGAATTAGAATTGACAAGTCAGCATTCAATGATTCCGACTATTTTGTCTTTGAAATTGATTCCCTAATGTATGAGTATAATGGTATTACTTCCAGTTTTGATCGTGCGGTAGGAACAAATTTAGAGCCTATGGTAATACTTGAAAATACCCTAGGAAATCCTGGAGTCAACTATAGTAACATCCAGGTTGATTTATACTAAATTATGTGATCCTAGTCACAGCAACTCTAATTCCACCACTTTATCTTCGGGGCAGGGTGTGCGTCACAGAAGTAACCCCTTAATATTCTGCTCCAGCCAAGTTGAATGCGAAACCGAGATAGATACCCTGACAATTGGGAGGAAATAGCGTTAGAAGTAAAAGAGTTTCTTCTAGAAGACGAAAACCTATACAATTCTTGACATACCTGTACATAATGTCTAGGATATCTCGTCCGCTCCACGAAAATTGTCAATTCAATAGACCATTGATTCAGATATAATAAAATATAAGATAAACAATGGTCATCTATGTACGCAATCAAAAGGGAATTAAAGCTAAATAATCAAAAAAAGAGTTTTTTTGCTGGCTGTGCTGGCTTCTCTCGCTTTGTGTACAATCATGGACTATCTTTACTGAAATCTACCTGGGATATTCCCGAAATTTCTGGCAGTGACTCAAAACGGTTAGATGCTATAAAGAAAGTCTTTACAAACATTACTAAAAAGCAGACAGAATATTTGTGGACAAACAAGTATTCATCTCGCATCTATCAGAATGCTTTTAGAGACCTCAAAAAAGCATTTGCACGCGGTCGAGATACCAAAATAAAAGCAGAATTACCTCGTTTTAAAAAGAAGAAACATAACTGTAGTTTTACAGTAGATAGTTCTAATGGCAAGGTATTAGTTAGGGAGGGAAAAAAAATAAAAATTCCTACCTTGGGAACCTTTAGATTAAAAGAGGCTATTCCTTATAATTGTGTTTCTCAGACTTTCACTATTTCGAGAGAAGCAGGGAAATGGTATGTAAGTTTTGCCGTTTCAGCATCTTATATACCTGAGATGAAACACAGGCACCAAAAAGTAGGAATTGATTTAGGAATAAAAACTTTTGCCACTCTTAGTGACGGAAACACCTTAGAGGCTCCATCTTCCATCAAAAAAGCGAAAATCAAGCTAGGAAAGATACAGTGGAGAAACAGAAATAAGGTACTAGGCAACCGTCGTTCTGGAATCGAAGCATCTAAAAATGCAGTTAAATATTACCAGAAACTAAGAAAAAAGCATAAAAGAATAACCAATGTTCGAGAAGACTTTCTGCAAAAAACCACTACATTATTAGCTAAAACTTATCAACATATTCTCGTAGAAGACTTAAACATTAAAGGCATGATGGCTAACCAAAAATTATCCTCTGCGTTATCCAATTTAGGATTGTATAGTTTTCGAGAATTGTTGAGTTATAAACAAGAATGTTTTGGTTTTCTACTAACTATAGTAGATAGGTGGTTTCCCAGTTCAAAAACTTGTTCAGTCTGTGGAAATATACAGGATATGCCTTTAATTGAAAGGGTTTATCATTGTCAAAATTGTGGTCAAGTTATGGACAGGGATTTGAATGCGTCGATTAATCTCGAAGGTTGGATGAACAATGCCGATGGCTTATCGGTGAACGCCTGTGGACAAGAAGGAGCCGTCTCCCTTGGTGGAAGCAGGAATTGAACATCAAGCCTGTCTAGGTTTGTCTAGGTTTCATGAAGCAGAATAAGAGGTATGGTAAAGTTGTGAAATAGGTTAATAACTGACTGCCAATGTCTCAAGAATACCATTGTCGCATTTACGTTACTCTCAGACCATCGGTTTTAGACCCGGCTGGGGTTGCAGTACAATCAGGATTACACCAGTTAGGGTACGAAAGCGTAGAAAAGGTCAGAATAGGGAAGTACATTGAGCTTACGGTGACAGCAGAGGACAAAACCCAGGCTGAAACCCAGGTAGATCAAATGTGCGATCGCCTTCTAGCTAACCCCGTGATCGAAAATTATTCTTATGAAATCACCGCACTAGAGACTACTGGGGGTCATTCATGAAGTTTGGGGTTGTTGTGTTTCCTGGATCGAACTGCGATCGCGATCTAGCCAGCGTTACAGATGGTTTGCTGGATCAACCGACTCGTATGATCTGGCATCAAGACACCGATATCAGCGATATTGATGTTATGGTCATCCCTGGAGGGTTCAGTTATGGAGACTATCTCAGATGTGGGGCGATCGCTCGCTTTTCCCCTGTAATGCGATCGATTATCGAACACGCAAACCAAGGGAAGTTCGTCTTAGGTATCTGTAATGGCTTTCAGGTGTTAACAGAAGTGGGGTTATTACCTGGGGCATTAATTCGCAACCGAGACTTACATTTTATCTGCGATCGCATTCCTGTCAGAGTGGAAAATAATCAACTATCTTGGACAAAAAAATATACTGTTCAACAAGTTATTACCTTACCAGTTGCCCACGGAGAAGGTCGTTATTACGGCGATGAAGACACGATCAAAGAATTAGAAGATAACCAGCAAATTGTTTTCCGTTACTGTAACTTATTGGGAGAAGTGAGCGAAGATAGTAACCCCAATGGTTCTTTATCCAATATTGCTGGAATCAGTAATCAACAAGGTAACGTTTTAGGAATGATGCCTCACCCGGAAAGAGCTTCTGATTCTCTGACAAGGGCGACAGAAGGGCGTATTTTGTTTGAAGGTCTGCTGATTTAACCTGAGTTCCCTGTGTAGATACAATTAGCGAGTGTGTAACTCGATGGTGTCTTGTTTAATTACTACATCGTAGTGACCGTAAAAACTTTGTCCCAAAAGTCCGATGGGTAGAGAAGGGTTAATGGCTACCTGAAGATCAGAAGAAGTCAGTTCCCCTGCTTGAACAGAAGACACCGTACTTAAACCGATAGAAACTACACCTCCTGCAGTTTGGGAAAGACCTTGAGCTTCCGATTTTAAACCCATAGTCTTAGCCATATCTGTGCTAACAGTAATACCACTAGCTCCAGTATCGAACAACATTTCAAAAGTATGCTGTCCGTTGAAAGTAACATCGACCACAGGGATACCAGAATGTCTGCGTTTGATGGGTACAGTAAAGACTCCCACTTGAGGAGAAGCAGTCGGTTGAGAGGTGTTAGAATCACCGTTGCCACAAAGATGACCAAGATCGATATTTTGACCATTAGCTCCTTCTAAAAAACAAGATTGTTGAGCTTGAGTCGGTACTAAAGATAAACCTAAAACGATTCCTGTGAGGGCGATACTGGTGCCAATAATGCGTTTCATAGCTATGAGGATGGATAGGACTGATAGTTTAAAATGCCCAAAAAAAAGATAGTATTTTACACAATAGATTATCTTATAACGATTATTTCACTGTGATAGGTATCACATTTAACCAGTGATTATAATCATATTTTTCGTAGAGATTTTTAATAGCTGTTGGGGAACACTGGATAATAAACTGCATTTTAAAATTGTTAATAAGAATGAAACCTACTCTTACTCTCTTTACTGCCTTCGTTTCCAGTAGTTTGCTTATGGCCGCTCCGGTGGCAGCACAAGATTATTCCCGTAGCAGCTCTCGTAATTTTGACAATTGTGACTATGGTAATTATATCATCACCAATAGTGGTGGTTGTGTCGATTTATCTGGGAATAATTCCAATCGTTATAATTTTTACGAAGCGAAATTTTTGACAGCTTTAAAAAATGCAGGAATTTCTATCAGTTACGAAGCTTGTGAAGCAGGAATATTGGGTCATTATCAGCCTGATTATAATAGGATAACCATGTGTCAAAATAATCGACAAGATTTTAACCTTTACATCGAAACATTAGCCCATGAAACTTGGCACGTTGTTCAAGATTGTGCGGCTGGATTGGATAATGGGAAATTGATTCCTATTATGAGTTCGGATGCTTCTACTTTTCGTTCTATTTTAATTAGTTTGCGTTCATCGGACTGGCAAAGTTTAAATCTTTACGATCCCAAACATTTACCCTACGAAGGGGAAGCTTTTTTTATGGAAAAACGTCCTGACCAGGTTTTACAAGCATTGAACGCTTGTGCGAATGGGCGTTAATTGACATTGAAGAAGGAGTCAGAATACACGAGTTTCTAACTCCTTGCCCCGAAGGGGCGATGAAAATTGTTGATTTGTGGTTTTATGGTTAATTCATGGCTGAGAGGTGAAAAGCGATCGCTTTTTTTGAACAAAATTAAAAACTAAAAAGGTTTTTAAAAACCCCATAAAAGAATACGGTTGTTACCAGAGTCAGCAATGATGGCAGTTTCACCACAAACCGTAACACCATAAGGCCAACTTAAACTGTCACGAGTTGCCCCACCATAGGAACGGTTTTCACTCTTGCTGCGAAAATGAGATTGTCCCGTTAACCCTTGGGCAACCTTTCCCAGACTCAACCCATCAGTCCATCCTACCAGACGAGAATTAGCTGTATCCGCAGCCATTAACCATTTACCCATAACTGCTACTCCATAGGGCATACTGAGGCTGCTAGGGGTAGGAAAATAGCCTCCTTGGTTCAACTGGGCTTCTTCAAAGTTTACTTGTCCCAAAACCAGACTACAAGCAGTGTTGTTATCTGAGGGAATACCCTGCCAAATCATGAGACGGTTGTTACCAGCATCGGCCAATACTAGATTATCCTGCCAAATAGCCAAGGCATGAGGCCAACGCATACTATTAGCAGTGGGACTTCCTCCTCCATTTTCGTCCCGTCGGTTCATCTCCACTTGTCCGAGAACATAATCTGCTGGTTGTCCGTTACAGGTTGGCAGTTCGTTCCACACCAAAACCCGACGGTTGCCAGTGTCAGCAACAAATAACCGTCCTTGATGATACATCACCCCATAAGGCCAGTGCATCCTGTCGGCTGCAGTATTTATTTGCCCTCGGTTAACTTGGTTCTGATGAAAGTCTGCTTGTCCTAAGACGATATCTGCAGGGGTGTTGTTATTTTGAGGTAATTTTCTCCAAATTAACACCCGATGGTTCCAAGCATCCGCTACGGCTAACCCTTCCCCACAAACACAGATTCCTGTGGGAACACTTACGGTATTGGCTTGGGGGATTCCTTTTGCGTTTTGTCCTTCCTGGTAAAAGTCTGGCTGACCTATAACCCAGTCCGCGGGCTGACCGTCTCTTTCGGGGCGATGTTTCCACCCCAATAGACGATGATGACCGGTATCACTCACCCATAATGGACCGTTTTCGGAAACTAAACAAGCTCCTCTTGGTCCGAATAGTGTGGTAGGAGAAGGTTCGAGGGGCATAACTAAGCTTTCAGGTGTTTGTTCCCCAAGGACAATGTTAGCCCCATGAGGGGACAATATATTTGTTAATGTTTCATTTTTAGGAGTGTTAGGTAATAGGTTAATTTTTAGGGTGGTTTCCATTTAAGTACCTGGAGAAAAATAAACGTTACGGTTGAGATGAGGCAGAAGTAACCTGAGTTCGGTGTTCGGAGTTAAGTTTAGATAGTTAACTTTATCTATGTTCAACTACTCATTTTTATGATTCTTGTTTAGTTTGCCGTCAATTTTATGGTAAGAGTTAGGATAAAGGGGCGAATTATTAGAGTTTTTTTAGATCGTTTCTCTTTGGGTGGAGAATGGGAGATAGTAAGCACAAAATAGTTGTCAAAACAAACAATATTTTCTCAATAAAATCATTATGCAGTTTGATCTTCATGCTTATCCTTATGCCTCGCAACGTCGTGTTCTTTTGGCTAAAAATTGTGCCGTTGCTACCAGTCAACCCCTAGCAACTTTAGCAGGAATGGAGATGTTTCAAGCGGGAGGAAATGCGGTGGATGCCGCCGTTGCTACTGCGATCGCTTTAACGGTGGTTGAACCAACTTCTAATGGTATTGGTTCGGATGCTTTTGCGTTAATTTGGGATGGAAATTTACAGGGCATTAATGGGTCAGGAAAAAGCCCTAAAAATTTGCCGTTGCAAGCTTATGATAGTTTAAAAAAAATGCCAGAGTTGGGCTGGTTAACAGTAACGGTTCCTGGGGCGGTTTCTGTGTGGTACGAGGTTTGGAAAAGATGGGGTAAATTACCTTTTGAACAGTTGTTTATCCCTGGTATTCGTTACGCTAAAAATGGTTTTCCTGTTTCCCCTGTAACCGCAGAAATATGGAGACGTAAACAGGGACTATATCTCACTCAACAGAAACCAGAATATCAATATTTTCAAGAAGTTTTCTTCCCAAATAATTGCGCCCCAAAAGCTGGAGAAATTTGGGGTAGTTTTCTTCACGCTAAAACATTAGAGGAAATTGCTAACACAGGAGGAGAAAGTTTTTATAAGGGAAAAATAGCCCAAAAAATAAACAATTTTTCTGGAGATACAGGAGGTTATTTAACCTCGGATGATTTAGCCAGTCACACTCCTTTATGGGTCGATCCTATTGCTACTAAATACAAAGAATTAGAAGTGTGGGAAATGCCACCTAATAGTCAAGGAATTGCCGCTTTGATGGCTTTAAATATTGTTGAAGGTTTAAACATTAAACAATATAAACGAGATTCTGTAGATAGTTTTCATTACCAAATTGAAGCGATGAAATTAGCTTTCGCTGATGTTTATGCTAATGTTAGTGATCCAGAATTTATGAAAATTACGAACCAAGATTTACTCGATAAAAATTATGCAAAACAACGTCGAGCAATAATTAATCATCAAGCTATCCCTTTAGCTAACCCTGGAATACCCCAAGGAGGAACCGTTTATTTATGTACAGCAGATGCTGATTTAATGGTGTCGTTTATTCAATCTAATTATGATAGTTTTGGCAGTGGAATTTTGATCCCAGAAACAGGTATATCTTTACATAATAGAGGCTCAGCTTTTACCTTAGAAAAAGATCACCCTAATCAAATAGCACCTAATAAGCGTCCCTTTCATACTATTATTCCTGGTTTTTTGACCAAAGATAATCAACCCCTTGGCCCGTTTGGAGTTATGGGTGCGCCCATGCAACCCCAAGGACATCTACAGATGGTCGTTAATTTAACCGATTACCAAATGAATCCTCAAGCAGCCTTAGATGCCCCTAGATGGCGATTTTTAGAGGAAAATAGGGTACTTTTGGAAAGGGGTACACCTTCTGAAATTATTGAAGGTTTAAGACAACGAGGCCACGATGTTAAATTAGCACCTGAAACCATGTTCGGAAAAGGTCAAATGATCTTAAAAAATAACGGTATTTTAATCGCCGGTTCCGAACCCCGTGCCGATGGTTTAGCATTAGGTTATTAACCAATTATCACCCTTTTGGAGTCAGGAGTCAGGAGTCAGGAGTCAGGAGTCAGGAGTAAGATTGATATTAATTGTTGATACAAAAATATTTTATTGACTTAAATTAAGGGATGTCAGTCTATTTAGTTTTTTCTAGAGAATGCACTACAAAAAATAGTAAGGTAGGTGATAACTACCCTAGAAAAGTTAGAAAGATAAATTTTTTAGCTTACCTTGATTTAATTCTAATAAAGATGCACCATTCATTTTAGTACCAACCCCTTGAAAATGGATAACTATTTTTAAAGGAACACCTTTAACTAAATTAATACGTCCACTTAGAAATTGCCTACCATAATCACCAAATTGAAACATCCGAGGAGAATATTGATTACCTGCTAAATCAATTATTCTGGCATCATTACCCGTAAGATACATACCAAAGTCTTGCGTTAAAGTTGTTAATAAAACACCACAAGTTAAGTTTTCCCCTGACTGTTGACATCCGACAAACTGATAAAGAATACCATTCGTTTCATGGGTAGGCATTGCTTTCTCACTAACTTGTTTAGTATGATTAGATGAAGATAAAGGAGAAGCTTGCACTACAGCAGGATAAGCTAAACAAAAAATAGTAGAATAAGCAAATACATGAATAGATTTAAACAATATAGAGAAATTCATTTTTTTTCAACACCACAAACTGACAACAATTTTTCACAGGATAATACAAGAACTTAAAAAAAGCTAGGTAAAAACTAAAATTAACTGCTTAAGATTTTGTTAAAATTATTGGTAGTTAATTCTTATCAAATGCTTTCTATTAAATGATTGGAAACTGTATCAAACTTCACCGTTATCCCGTCGACTTCATATAGGGATAAGTTCAAACTCAGATCCCTACCCTTTCAGAAGTTTTTGAGTTATGCTAATAAGTTGATGAGTGTACAACAGAGTATTATGGGAATTGATAGCAGCGAATACCGCCAACGTAGAGAAAAATTGATGGGAAAAATAGGTCAAGGGACAGCTATTTTCCGTAGCGCACCCACATCAGTAATGCACAACGATGTAGAATATGTTTTCCGTCAAGATAGCGATTTTTTCTACTTAACAGGGTTTAATGAACCAGAAGCTGTAGCAGTATTTGCTCCTCATCACGAAGAACACCGTTTCATTCTTTTTGTACAACCCAAAGACCCAGAAAAAGAAACATGGACAGGTTATCGTTGCGGTGTAGAAGGAGCGAAAGAAAAGTACGGTGCAGATATTGCTTATCCTATCACAGAATTAAACGAAAAATTACCTGAATATCTCAAGAATGCTACCCGTATCTATTATCATTTAGGACGAGATAAACATTTTAATGAGGTAATTCTATCTCATTGGCAAAGATTAATGAGAACCTATCAAAAAAGGGGAATGGGGCCAGTTGCCATTGAAGATACAAGTCCTATTGTACACCCCATGAGACAGGTAAAAAGCGAAGCAGAATTGACGATGTTACGTCAAGCAATGGATATTTCTGCTGCTGCTCATAATCGTGCGCGTGAATTTGTTAAAGTAGGCCATTATGAGTATCAAATTCAAGCAGAAATTGAACATACTTTTAAACTTCATGGAGGAATAGGTCCAGCTTATCCTTCTATTGTTGCCTCTGGTGCCAATGCTTGCATTCTTCACTACATTGAAAATAACCGTCAGATTCAAGAGAACGATTTATTGTTAATTGATGCTGGTTGTTCCTACGGTTATTACAATGGAGACATTACTAGAACATTTCCTGTTAATGGTAAATTTACAGGAGAACAAAAAATTATTTACGAGTTAGTATTAGAATCACAATTGAAAGCAATTGAAGAAGTGAAACCAGGAAAGCCTTATAACGAGTTTCATGATATGGCAGTTTGTGTTTTGGTTCAAGGATTGATTGACTTAGGATTGTTGAAAGGGGATTTAGAAGAGATAATAAAGGAAGAGAAATATAAGCCTTTTTATATGCACAGAACTGGTCATTGGTTGGGGTTAGATGTTCACGATGTAGGGGTTTATAAAAAAGATGAAGAAACTTGGTATCCTCTGCAACCTGGTCATGTTTTAACCGTTGAACCTGGTATCTATATTGGAAAGGATATTAAACCAGCAGAAGGACAACCAGAAATTCCTGAAAGGTGGCGAGGTATTGGTATTAGAATTGAGGATGATATTTTAGTTACAAAAACAGGTAATGAAGTGTTAACTGCGGCTGTTCCTAAAGCGATAGATGAGATGATTTAGGAAAATGACAGAAACTAAAATTTTACCTAAAATAATGACTTTTCCTGAATTTCTAGATTGGAAACCAGGAAATAGTTGTTATGAGTTACATAAAGGGATTATTGTTGAAATGCAACCCAAGGGAAAACATGAAGAAATATCAGGTTTTTTAGCAGTCGAGTTTGCTTATTTATTTAGACAAAAAAACTTGGACTATTTTTTACCCAAACAAGCATTAGTGAAAGTCTTAACTGAAAATAGTGGTTATTTACCTGATGTCTTAGTTGTGGATAGAAATGCACTTAAAGATGAAACTTTATGGGAAAAATATTCAACATTAACACAAGGAAAGTCAATTCCTTTAGTTATAGAAATTGTTAGTAATAATTGGCGAGATGACTATTTAACTAAGTTAAGAGATTATGAAGAAATTGGCATTAATGAATATTGGATTGTGGATTATTTAGGTATTGGTGGTTCTCGTTATATTGGTAATCCTAAACAACCAACTATTTCTATTTATAATCTAATTGATGGTGAGTATCAAGTGCAATATTTTAGAAATAATGAGCAAATCAAATCTTTAACTTTTCCTAAATTAGAGTTAACAGTTAATCAAATATTTCAAGGAAAAACATAATGATTTTTCACAGTATTTATTGTTGTTTATTATTCCAACTTTCAGGCATTGTTAAATGATCAGGTAATATAGTGGTTTCGTCTCCAATAGTTGCTTCTATTTGTTCCTGAGTTAGTTCATGTCCGTAAGATAACTTATCACAAAAACTAAAATTTGCTCCTTTTAAGTTTGATTTAGAAAATCTTATATTATTAAATGATTTTGCTGACCTCAGATAAGCTTTTAGTAAATCATATTGCTCAAATACTGTATGATAAAAACTTAATTTTGGTAGATTTGCATTGATAAAATTACAGTTATGAAACACTGTATAAGCTAAATTAGAATCATTCAAGAAAGCTGCTTCTAAATTAACTTTATTCCAATTACTGCCTGTCAAATAGCGTTCATAAAAAAAATAGAAATTCTTCGCACCTCGGAATGACACTTTGAAGAAACACAAAATATCTACTGATATCTTGCATCAGTATAGAAAAACTTAAATTAGTCAGCAGTCAGCGTTCAGCATTCGTTTAACTCATATCTTGCACCTGACGAGGCAAAGTTCCAAGCCATGTTCATAAAAC
>NZ_JARVCN010000087.1:0-10981 GCF_038442745.1 Crocosphaera sp. Alani8 | reverse complement strand
ATCGAGAAGCGATCGCTGTCCCTAAAACTTCAATAATTTCTAGTAATTCCTCACGACTCATCTGTGTCGTTTGCTGTGTCGTAAGTTGTGTTGTCTGTGTTGTATTGTCTAAAATATTAGCGTTATCAGTGCTTTCTAGATGTGTCGTTACTGAGGTAACAGGTGTGTAGTTTTTTAGGCTGCCACCATTTTTAATGTGTAGATCCAAGTCGTCTAATTGTTGGATCATTGGTTCGGTGGCGTAGGCTTTGCCGTCGTCATCTTTGGGTAATTTTAGTCCGACAGCTTCCAAACGAGAGTAGAGAGATTTACGAGATTGAAGCTTATAGCGTTGCCGAAGGCACTCGCTCCGCGAGACCGCATAATTCTTTTACATTCATGGTGTGTTGTTGTCAGGATACAGGTGTGTCGTCTTCAGGTAACACTGTATAGTTGAAGACGACACACAGACAAGGGATCACCTATTTTTAGGAAACTTGATGAAGAAAGCGGGCAAAGTTTAAGAGTTCTTGCTGTTTGTCTTCAGATAAGTTATTAATAACAGCATTTAATCGTTCTGAAACTGACAGCCAAGTTTTAGTTTTTGCTTGCCAAACTACTATAAACTGTTGCTCTGACAGGGTACATAAAGCAGTGGTTTCTCCGTCTTCATTACTAAATTCGACCTCATACTTTCCATCGTCAAAGCATTCAACAATGCTTCCTTGACTGCCAATAAACTGTTTAGCTTCGGGTAAATTTATTAGTAATTCAACGACATCAAACAGTGACGGTTTTCTCATGATCTTTTCTTAACATATAGGGTAACTAATCTAGCTGTTTTGGCGTTCAGTTCTCTTATCCATCCTGTTCGCACGATTTCTTGTTGATCTGGTTCTATGCCTGTTATTTCTAAGTCGATTTGATAGCGTTCTCCATGCTCATCTTTAAATTGAAAGGTAGCTTCTGCGTCTAAAGCTTGGTCATAAATTTGGTCTAGTAAGGGTTGATAATTATCTTTGGTATAGCCTAAGTGACGTTGAAACATCAAGGCTTTATTGGCTCCTTTAGGGTTATCTGGATTAAGGGCATATTCTGTTAGTTTACGGGGGTTAATTTCTATGTGGTTGACAAGTTCTTTGAGTTTCACTTACCCTTTCCATCCTTTGGTTCAGGAATGATTGTATGGTTTAATAGGACGTGAGAATTGCGTCTTGAACGTTCTATAAAGTTTCCTTAGCCAAGGGTTGGGTCATTATGGTTAGCCTGATGGACTGCGATCGCCATGCAGAAGAAAATCTCAAATTGACTGCACCCATACCCGTAACCCTGCATCCGGCAAGCGTCTATTTATCGGGGTTGGGAGAAGGTAGCCGTCGCACTATCCGCTATTCTCTTAATACTATAGCGTCGTTATTAACGAATGGGGACTGTGATGCGGATACCTTAGATTGGTCTATGCTGCGCTACCACCATACGGCTGCGGTGAGGGTGGCTCTGTTGCAAAAGTTGGCTCCTGTGACGGCGAATAAGATGCTGTCTGCGTTGCGACGGGTGTTATTAGAGGCTCATCGCTTGGGGTTGATGGCTGCTGAGGATTATCAAAAAGCGGTGGATTTTCCCAATATTCAAGCCGAACCGGAGTTAAGGGGGCGATCTCTTGATTCAGAGGAAATTAGGGCGTTGTTGGGGACTTGTGGAGAGGAGAGTGCGATGGATATTCGGGATGCAGCCATTATGGTGATGTTACGGGGGACGGGAATACGACGCTCTGAGTTGGTGAAGTTAGAATTAAGGGATTTTGAGTCGAGTACGGGGGAGGTGTTGGTGCGTAAGGGGAAACGGGGGAAAAGTCGACGGGTTTATTTGCCAGAGGATACTATTTCGTATATTCAGCGATGGTTAGGGGTGCGAGGGGAAGAGGAGGGATGTTTGTTTTGTCGTATCCATCGAGGGGGTCATTTAAAGTTAGGCCAGATGCACTCGGATACGGTTTGGCGTATTATACAGAAACGGGCAAAAATGGCGGGAATTGAGTCGTTTTCTCCCCATGATTTCAGGCGGACGTTTTGTAGTGATTTATTGGATGCAGGGGTTGATATTGTCACGGTGCAGAAGTTGGTGGGGCATAGTTCTCCGGTGACGACGGCTAAATATGATCGACGGGGGGAGGAGACGAAACGACGGGCGGTGCAGTGTTTAAATTTGAGCTAGGATTTCTGACCTGACGGGGTTATAAGTCAGTTGAAAGTTTACTACATAGGAATCACTACCCACTAATTTTGGCAACAGTCCCTAAATCTGTAAATATTTGTAAGTATTTTGATTTTATCATACGAAAATTTGCTCATACTTTTTACAATAATCTATATTAAGTCATTAAATCAATATTAAGTATAATGCCTTTACACAGAGTTAGATTTAGAAACAATACGACTAATGCTCGTATTATTAGAACACTTGCAACATTTACTTATAGTGACGGTTCTAAAACATCTGATCCAAGTGATGGGAGACCTGGATCAGTTAATATTGGACCTGGCGAAGATGGCTACCGTTTTTCGAGACCTGCATCTGCTTGTTCACAAGAAGTGTTTATGTTTCTGGTTTGGGATGGTGGTTCTGGCGGAGATACCGCAAATGCAGGTGATGGTTATTGCTTGACTTTAACTGGTCTTGAGCTTAATCCTGCATTGAAGGTATCTGAGTCGAATTCATCAGATAACTTCTACACTATTACTAAATTAGATCCTGACACGGGAAATCAAGTTCCAATAGATGGTGAAATACCTGAAGAATTTAAGCCTCTATTAAAAGAATTCTAAAGCAAAAGGTGCAGGGCTATTTCATTCTAAAGAGAGCCAAAATATGCTTAGTCCATAACTGCAAAATGGTGTTTGTATAGCAGACGAGAAATTTTGGTCGGTAAGGGATTTTTAAATAGTTACTGTCCCATTTACGATGATTGGTAATCAGATTATTGATCGCTTGTGATAACGATTTAGCAACGGTTTGAGAAAAAACTGTCCCAGAAAAAGTCTAAAGTGAGACACTAGCTCAAAAAAACTCATCTTGTTCAGTAGCGATCGCTATGAAATTTCACTCTTAAAATCAAGATCCTCTGTTTGTAAGGGGTTCAGCATTTTAATTTTCCTTACCGACCAAAATTTCTCCATTGCTATACAAAGGCGAAAATCGTTGTGCTTGTGGCATATTGGTTCTGTTGCAAAAACTTTTTTTTAGTTTCCCTGCGAGAAAACCGAGCTGTATCAACATTCATAGTGTTTACCTTATAGAAGCAGTTCCACAGGAAAATACCAAAAAATACCTTAGATTATTGAATGACCATTTAAAACAGAAATACTACCACTCCCTTTTTTGATTTTTATTTTATTATCTTGTAAAGGAATGAATTCACCTGGATTTAAACCAAAGGTTTCACCTAGTTCAATAACTGCTTTTCCATTTTCAATAGTGATAACAGCTGCAGTAGAATAAACATCATCTTTTATCTTATTTTCAGTCATATTTTTTATCTCTATAATCTATAAATTTACATATAGAATAACAATTTATTTAGCATTTATTGGCATTTAAATGAGTTTTGTTTTAAAAATTAATAAAAGCTTATAGATTAATTAAATATTGATAAGTTTCGTCTCATTAACTAAAATTTTTGCGATGCAGGTGTTGTGACGGCTATAAGATTCTAGATCAAGTCTACAAATTCGGGTTTGGGTAGCAACTGAGAAAAAACTGCCGTTTAGAAATTAGCGATCACTGTACCAATTAAACCTATCTGAAATGAGAAGCTTGAAACCCTTGATATCTCGTTCTAATTGGGGTTTGAGCAGCATCTGTGACAAAAACCACGCTAAGGCTGAAACTCTTTCTGGGGAAAGATTTTAGAACTCAACAAGTACCTCAACGGTGTAGAAGAGCGCACTTGCTACTCAAACCCCGTACCCCCATTTGTAACGCTCCCCCTGCTACTCACTTAACAGCCGCAATAGGTTCAGCCTGCCTGCACCATAACGAGGGTCAAACTCTTTCCCTTCCATATCTGGAACTTTGTCAGCTGTTTTTCTGAGTAGCATACGTACTTCAGACGGCTTCATTCTTCCTTTATTAGCCAGCACTAGAGCCACAGCACCTGTAACATGAGGAGTAGCCATTGAAGTTCCAGCCCATGCATCGTATTGAATGTCACGCGCTCTTGATATTCTCCCAACCTTATAATTATCACCATCGCACACAGCTTCAAGCGTCAGATGTCCTGGATAGGTAGGCAAAGTAGACCAAATTGCATTTCCAGGAGCAGATATCGAAATATGGTTACCAAAGCTTGAAAAGATCGTTACCTTATCATCTTGTTTAGTAGCGCCAACAGCTATCACATCAGGATAAGCAGCTGGATACATCACAGGATTTCCTAGCTCTGCAGAATTTCCCATCCCTGCAACAACTGTTGTCCCATTTTCTATCAAGCGACGAAAAACCTCGATTTCAAATGGATCGGACTCAGTGCCAGCAATGCTTAGGTTAACGACATCAATATTCTGCTTTATACAGTCACAGAGCGCGCGAAGGTACAAACAGTCATTGGTCAAGTACTGGTAACCATTTTCACCACACTGAACAAAGTCAGGTGTATCATCAAAAACCTTCCAGATACCTAGATGACAATCGCAAATTCCGTTAATGCCAATATCATTATTGATAGAAGCTGCTATGGTTCCTGCAACATGAGTTCCATGCCCCAAGATATCTCTATTACTGGAGGGATTAGCTAAATCTGGAGCATCAAAAACATAGTTTTTGATTTTTCCTTTTAGATCAGGATGATTCACATCAATTCCGGTATCAAGAACAGCTACCTTGATATCAGTTGCTTCACGAAAGTCAGGTAAGGCTCTTGCATCTGCCCAGCGTATTTTTTTCAGGTTCCATATGGTTGGAGGAGGAGTAGCTGTAATTCCTAAATCAGGTCCTCCGGATTGAGTTGATGCTACTAGATAACGTATAGGAATGCGTGAAGCGTACTCAACATTTGGATCATTGGCCAAAGCTAACTGAATTTCTGGTAGATATTGAGCATCTTCAAGTTCAATAATACTAACACCTGAACATACATCATCTGAAGGCACTCTCTCTAGACTTGCTTGAAGCGCTGTAAAGACATCTTGCGTCGCAAGTATAGAAACTTCCTCGGCTCTTGGAGGTGCTATAGGAGTAACTTTTCTTATTAGTCCAGCTCGGTCAAAAGTAGAAAGAATTGCCAGACCTGGGTAGGTTAAGCTACTTATTCTTTGACTTCCTCTAGCTGCTGAAAATATTGTGTTAAGGTTTGCTGATGAACGTATTTTAACAATTAGCTTTTCTTTACGAAATCTAGGTAATTGCGAACTTGAGGGAATAAAAGCATCCATAATCGTCGTTGAGGCTTACTATAGAGAATTTCTTTTTCAATTCAGTCCCATTCTATATATCCTGGCAGACTACTGAATAAAGTAGGTTCAAAATATGATGAAACTTAATAATTGCTTTTTTGTCGCAAAAACTGGATAGAAGCAGAATCTCTAAATGATTCATCAGTAAGTCACCCCTAATGTAATTAAATAATTATTTATACCAGGGGTGACTCACTTGAGTAACTATGCAGCTTCATTCATTAAGTTGGACTCATCTCGTTTCAACCATCGCTCAAATATTTCACCCCGTTGTTCCGAGTTTAGATTACACCCTTTATAGATCCTCATCTGTTTACCCTTCCGTCGTTCCCGTCGGTCAAAGATAAGCCCTAAATCTAATTTATCAAGGAATCGTTGAGCCACAGAGATGGCCGTATCCATTTCCCCTATCCAAAAACCAAACACCGTTTTAATATGAGACTTCATCACAGGGGTGGTGATCTTCTCATACCATTCTTGTAATGAATCTTTATCAAACTCCGCATCTGGATCTAAGAACTGTAAAATATCCAACTGAATTAAGAAAAATAGTTGAGTTCCAAGGGTAGATTTACAAACATCAGGTTTGAATAATTCCCCATTATCTGACTGTTCTTTAAGTTGAGTGAGATTATGTTTTTCTTTATCCTTTAAATGAGCTTCACCAACAGTTAAATAATAAAGTAACTGTAACTTAGGGAACCATCCTTTATCGTGTTTTTCTACCATTTGGGGGCTAACCTCTTCGGTGAGATAAGCACGGCTGATTTCGGCTTTCTTTAAGGTTTCTTCTTCTGAGTCACTTAAGTCCTTCCTTTCCTTAAGTTCTTGATAGGTTTTGTGGTCAATCTTCGGGGACTTAGATACCCTGTCAGTATGCCCTCCATAATTACTATTTTTAACTGATTTAACCTCTTTACTAATCTCAGTGTAATCATTATCTAGATCATCGATGTCTATAAGTTTATAGCCGATGTTTTCACATTTCTTAAAGAAAGTATCAGCTAAGTTATGATTGTTAGTATTAATAACAACGGCTCGTTTCGCCCAAGCAATTAATGAAGGGGAACAGGATTTAATATCTTCACTTTCCTCATAAAAAGTAACATCATTAGCTTCAGTAATGCCCATTTTTTGTAATAAGCTAATCTGTGCCGATGCTAGTTTATGAGTGGAGGACAGTAAGGATTTAATATCATTTGACCCATTACCTATTTGGTGGGGACTCCATTGTTTACACCAGACATAACGGGGTATATCGGTTCTGACTCGTTGTAAGGTTTGACAGATCCCATCAACGGTTTGCACCCCATGACTCAGGACATAAACGGAGTCAAAATGGTCAACGTCAATGCTCACCCCGGTTTCAATAACGGGACTACAAATAACAATATCAAATTGTGGGAGAACCTCATTTAATTTCTCAATACATCCACAAGCGGGGTGGTTTTTCTGTGTGACGGTTTTTCGGTCAATTCTTAACACTTTAAGTCCGGGGAATTTCCGCTTAAAGAAAGCTTCTAAGGTACGGGTTCCCCAAGTGGTTTTGTATTTTCGTCCGTCGGTATGAATAATAACTTTATGCCCTTTCTTGATATTGTCTTCTAAGTGACTGATTAATTCTCCTGGGTCTTTTTTAAGGAAGCGATACAGTAATCTTTCCGCTTCGGGTACATAGCTATTATTGACAATGAATTTAGGGACTTTATAGCCGATTAATTGTTCAAGGTAGTTAATACTAATGGAACATAAATCAGCATCAGCTATGAAGATTTTACCTTCTTTGGATTGGGCGACTCGTTGTAATAGTTGTTTGAAGGTTTTAAGGATTCTGACACGGTTTTTCTGGCAAGTTCCACCATTGAGTAAATGCCATAAAACTTGTTCGACTTCATCGATGATAACGACGGCATCTTCCCATTGTTTGGCTTCGGGGTCAAAGGAGGGTTTGGCCTTGGGATGTAAAGAGTCGATACAAAGGGCATAGCCAAACTGCCCGAAACATTGATTGTCTTTAACTTCGGTACGGTAGTCGATCCCGAAGCGACGGGCTAATTCACGGGCTAATTGTTCCCGATGGACAATGATAATGACTTTTTGGTGGTTGGCTAGGTAATAGGCTATTTTTTTGGCTAACCATTCGGTTTTTCCTGTGCCGTGTAGGGATCTGACTCCAATGAGTTTGGCATTTTGGGGATATTGTAAGCTTTCAGGGATATATCGCTCGTTAATGGTTAAGTCAGGGATGAGGTGGCAAAAGCCTTGGATCTTATACTCAGCCAAGGATAAACGGCTCTCATAGACGCTTTCAAAGTAATCTTGACCCTTTGAGTGGATGAGGTCGTCAACGCCCTTTTCAGGGGCATCCCAGGTGAGGATTTTAACTTGACAACCGGCTCGGCTAAATAAACCGCCTAGTCGTTCGGTGGCTTTTTTAACGTTGATACGGGTCTTTAGTTTAGGATCATTGTCGAAACAAATACTAATTTCCCGTCCAACTGTTGCAAATAGGGCTAATTGGGGAAGGAGACGGGGTAAACCGATTTTGTTGCCAAGGGCATCTTTGGGAATGGGACAGCCATTCCATATCCCAGAAATGCAGATGGCTGCGATACCGATAGAGAGTAAGGCTCCGGCTTTTTTGGCTCCTTCAGTGATGCAGATGGGGAGGTTAAGGTCGATGACTAAGGGCCAGAAACCTTGGTCTTCTGTCTCCATAAAATCAAGTAATTTGATTCTATCGAGATTATTTAGTTTTTTAGAGGATTTTTTGTATTGAGAGTAGGCATATTCAGCGTATTCTTTGCCTAAGCCGGCTTTTCTGAAAACGTTTAAGCCAATACGGTATGTAACCCGTAGGAACATGGCCTCGGTGGGGACTTTGGGGGGGGCTTCATATTTAATGATTTTTTCTTTGGCGATCGTTTCACCACCAAAACCATTATCCCCTTTGACTTCAACGATGACTCTGGGGGTATCAGATTTGAATTGTCCCCATAATTGTTCTTCTCCGGTTAGGGGGTTAACGCCACTCACCCACCATCCCCCATTATTTAGGTGGGAATATTTTTTAAGGTCGCCTGATGTGAGTCGCCCGTTATTTAAACGCTTGATGTCGTCGCTATAGAACAAATACTCATAAGGGGTGTTGCCTGATAGGGATTTGACGTTATTCGCGATGATAGCAGGAGCGACGGAACTCTCTAGCCATTCTTGGTAGTGTGGGGCTTTGATGTGAGCGAAAGTTTGGTTTTGTTGTGTCCCTGTGTTTTCCTTCATTGGTGCTTTCCATGAGTGTTGGTGAAAGCGACCCATACAGGGAGGATGCTGTCTTATTTAAGCTTTAGGGTTGAATGTCACTGTTAGACAGTAGAAACTACCTTCAAAGGATTGGTGATGGTAGATTGACTAAAAATTGGAGAATGCCAGCTTCATGAGTAAACAAGCCTTTTATTGTCAGAGGGAAATCTTTAATCTCCAAAATCAACAATAAAGCAACAAAACTTTAAGAGAGAATAGACAATCTTCTGAACCTGGCTAAAAAGCAAGGGATTGTCTTTTTTTGCTCTGAAATCTCCAAATTTCGGTCAAGTAGTTAAATTTTGTCATGACAAATGACATATAGGTGTTGTAATGCTACACTAAAATTAATAAAATTAAGACAGCAACCCCCTGTGACCCCCCTACAGTTATCTCGTGGCCAAACAAGATTTTGAACTGTTAGGAGGTTTGGGTTGCTCCTAGCTTTTAAAACTTCATAAAACTATTCTTTGGCTTTACACCGTTTCAAGTTTTTCAAAGCTTAAAAGCTTGAGTAGCGGTTGCGTTGTCTGGGAAATGGTCATACAAGTATGCAGATATTTTCCCTTGTTCTTAAATATACCGAATAAGTAGACAGAAAGCCAGCCCCAAAATTTAATGGGGATGGGTGTTTAGCGAGACAATCCCCGTCCTCTGCGTTTTTGACGTTCCTGCTGTTCCCTTTGCCGTCGAATTTCAGCCATAAGAGCGTCATTCCAATCCTTATCATGTCTAGGGACTATCCGATTAATTTGAGCAGTTTCAGGAGCAAGATTCCTTAATTCCTGTTCCATTGCCTGACCAGCTTCATCATTATCAGTAGCAATCATAATATGTCCCCCTTTATTATGGAACTTTTCAAAAACCCGTTTCAGTAAGTTTTTTTGCTTATCTGATAAAGTGCCACCAGTAGCAAAGTAGCGGGTAGTCTCATCAGGGAAGAGTTGATGATAACTTAAGCAGTCCAGGGGACTTTCACAAATAACCAGTGTTGTATCATCAGGTGAACCGTTAGAAGCCCATAAACCCTTGATCCCCCCCTTAGAAAAGCTCTTAAACTCCTGATTACGCAGTTCATAACCACAAACTCCTTCACGGTCTGCATGGGGGAAAATAACATTATGACGGTGGTCAGTGTAAATTCTCCCTTGAAATCTAGGGTCATTGCTGGTCTGTTGGCTAATACCCCGTCGGGTTAAATAAGGATGAGTGAAGATTGCTTGGAACCCTTCAAATTGAGTAATGATTTTATGTCTGTCTGGGCTACTTGGGGTTAGTTTAGGCGTTGCTTGTTTAGGAGAATAAGGAGGATTAGAAGGTTCATTTATCCAGGGTCTAAGTTCTTTTCTCACTTCTCCTAAGTTGAGATTTCTTCTATTCTGAATAAAATCAATGATGGAACCACTATCCTTATCGTCATTAACTGATGAGTAAAAGTAGTGTCCATCGGACTGATTAAGACCAACGAGAATCTTATCCCCTCGGTTATCTTTAAGAACAAGACAGTTAACTGAACTTTTCTTTTTGTCTATGCTGTAACCGTTAGCTTGAGCATAATCAGCGAGATTAATATCAGTTTTAAACTTATCCAGTTCTTGTGCTTGTTGGTCTTTTATTCTTCTAAGACGTTCATGATGTCTTGATAAGCGTTTTCTAGCCTTTCGATCCTCTCGTGAAAGTCGTTCATTCTGTTGTTGAATGAGTTGATTGTTTCTGAGAAGTTCTTGATTAATTCGTTCTGTTGACTGATTAAAGACTCCAATCTTTTCGTCTGTTGCTCTAGTGATTTGTCGATTAATTTCTGTTGTTCTTTCTTGTCCTGTTCGTATTGAATGGCAAAGTTTTTGAAGGTTTCTAAAAGTTCTTTCTCTAGTGGGGTCATCGTCTTCTTCTACAGCTTGATACAGGGCTTCCCTTTGCATTTCCAGTCGGTTTTGTGGTTGCTGTTGGGGGGTAGGATTATGAATTTCCCCTGGTTGGTTTGATACAGTTCGATGCCCCAAGTCTCCTGTTTGAGTTGGTTGAGGGTCGCTTTGTTGGTCTGAATCTGTTGAAATTGGCTGGTTAAATATTGACTCATCCCCCAACTGCCGGCTAAGGTACCCACTAAGGTCAGAAGAAAAGTCGCTGCTGGGAGATAAGCCACCCATTGCGACCAAATTAGGACTTGTTTGGTGATTTGTCCCGTATTTTTGTTGATGGAACTCAGAGCGTCTTTGAATGTGTGCCGTGAGTCTTGCTGAAATTGTTGT
>NZ_JARVCN010000086.1:0-11057 GCF_038442745.1 Crocosphaera sp. Alani8 | reverse complement strand
ATATTCTCAAACACTTTGGCTCAAACTATACAATTAATTTTGCTTAGGTACTTACCTTGTTCCATTAAACTCCCTAGTTCGTACCAAAAACCAAGCTTAATATTAGGAGTCCAAGTGGCATAAGTCCGACTAATGGGTGTATCAGCACGGTTAGTTAAATCACACATAGCTTGACTCTGCTGTAGAGGAGTCATACTAACCATATCTTTAATGGTACCTTCAGCAAACTGCATATTGGCTGCGCCAGGAGCAGCAACAGTAATATTTTTTCCCATCTCTAGATAAGCAAACCAAATCAATGCCAGTTGATCTTCAGCACTGAGTTGCTCGAATCTAGCTATGGTTGCAGGAACTGCATCAGCGGCTAACGTATTAGGAAAAATGTTGCGAGCCGAATCTAGAGTAAAAGGCATTTTATCTTTCCATTTGTGAGGATTTTTGACAGACTAACATTTAGTTCAGTCAGTCATATTCGGAATCACTGTATCATGAATTTGACACACTCCGTTAGCTAATTTATCCAGTGCTGATTTATCAAATGCTAATTTAGAAAATGCAAATCTATCAGGTGTTAATTTAGAAAATGCAAATCTATCAGGTGCTAATTTAAAAGGTGCTAACTTTAAGAATCATGATTTAATTCTACTTCTACATAACAAAATTAAACTCCAGTATTGAGTTCTTTAGCAACTTCTAAATAATAAATAATTGTAATTGTAGTATATAATCTTATGTAGTTTCTATTCATCATCTGTTAAATATGAAAATGTTATCTTTATCCTCTCAAGAAGTAGAAAATAATTTTACTGATACCCTAAATCATGTAGCTTGTGATTTAGAACATATCAAAATTAAACAACCTGGACAAGAACCAGTTTATATTATTCCAGCAAAAGACTATGAACTCTTTATCAAACTATTAGAAGAAGCAGAAGACAGAATCGACATTGAAGAAGCAGATAAACGTATCAATGAAGATGGACAAGAAAGATTGACATTCGAGGAATTTCTTAATGAATTAGAGATTGAAAGTGAGTCTGTACAGAATAGAATTTAATGAAGAAAATTTATGATAAACTATGAAAATATAGCGTTTCTCACACTCATGAGGTACACCCAATATTTAGGTTATAACTCCTGACTCCTAAAACTAGAAAAATTTGTACCTCACAAGTATGAGAACTGCTATAAATATTTCGTCTGTTGGAGTTTTAAATCCTGCCAACTGAAAAGCAGAAAGATGCTGCAATCTTTGTGTGTCAGTTACTCTCCAACCTTTATGAATCAATTCATTTATTTCGCTGTAAAAAATTTCCTATTTTGTGCGTGAAAAAAATAATTTTAAAATCAGTTAGAGTTGAAAATTATCGGTTTTTTCCTACTCACGAAGTCTAGAACTTTACAGTAATAGAGGAACATGAAGATAAAAAAGGCAGCCATCATCGTATAATAAGGATCAATGGAAGATATAACCAATTCTCAATCAAAGACTTAAAAGTAAAGCCTTAACCGTGTCCATAGAAACAGTCACACGATGGTTGTAAAAAAAGGGATCTGACAATTTTTCCCTGAAATTAAACAACCCCTATGGAGTCCCACGGAAGCATGATGAGAAGTACCTCACGAACACAAGGAGATTTAAGTTGGTTACCACAACATCATTAAAAACCACAAAATCAGAAGAAGTTTTCGCTTCAGCCCAAAAACTAATGCCAGGGGGCGTAAGTTCTCCTGTGAGGGCGTTTAAGTCCGTCGGAGGGCAACCTATCGTCTTCGATCACGTCAAAGGGGCTTATGTTTGGGACGTAGACGGCAACCAATATATTGATTATGTAGGAACCTGGGGACCGGCTATTTGTGGTCACGCCCATCCCGAAGTTATCGCAGCCCTTCACGACGCTTTGGAGAAAGGAACCAGTTTTGGCGCGCCTTGTTTGTTAGAAAATGTCTTAGCCCAAATGGTTATTGATGCGGTTCCTAGCATTGAAATGGTACGTTTTGTCAACTCAGGAACCGAAGCTTGTATGTCCGTATTGCGTTTAATGCGGGCTTTCACCGGCCGAGATAAAATCATCAAATTTGAAGGGTGTTACCACGGTCACGCAGATATGTTCCTGGTTAAAGCCGGTTCTGGAGTTGCTACCCTTGGTTTACCGGACTCTCCTGGGGTTCCCAAAACCACTACTGCCAACACCTTAACCGCTCCTTACAACGACTTAGAAGCGGTTAAAGCCCTATTTGCGGAAAATCCCGATCAGATTGCAGGGGTCATTCTAGAGCCTGTGGTGGGTAATTCCGGATTTGTTGTACCAGATGGAGGCTTTTTAGAAGGTTTACGGGAATTAACGAAAGAAAACGGTGCTTTATTAGTATTTGATGAAGTAATGACAGGTTTTCGTCTTTCTTATGGTGGGGCCCAAGCAAAATTTGGCGTAACTCCCGACTTAACCACATTAGGTAAAGTTATTGGTGGTGGTTTACCCGTAGGGGCTTACGGTGGCCGTCAAGATATCATGTCAATGGTAGCCCCCGCAGGACCTATGTATCAAGCAGGAACCTTATCAGGGAATCCTTTAGCCATGACAGCAGGGATTAAAACTCTAGAATTACTGCAAAAACCAGGAACCTATGACCAGTTAGAACAAATCACACAACAGTTAAGCGAAGGCTTAATAAAGATAGCTAAAGAAGCAGGCCATCAGGTTTGTGGTGGGCATATTGGTGCGATGTTTGGCTTATTCTTTACAGAAGGTCCCGTCAGAAGCTATGACGATGCGAAAAAGTCTGATACCGCTAAATTTGGACGTTTTCACCGAGGAATGTTAGAAAAAGGGATTTATCTGGCTCCTTCCCAGTTTGAAGCTGGATTTACTTCCTTAGCCCATACTCCAGAGGATATTGACAAGACTTTGGCTGCAGCCAAAGAAGTTATGGCTAATCTATAAGCAACTAGGGTGGGCATGGCCCACCTTATTTCACCTATTCAGCTAGATTAATACCAACAATACGTCGATTATCGTCGAATATAAACAAAAATTGTCTAATTCCTTTCTGAAATTTGGCCTCTACCACAACGAGATCCACCGCATCTACACCAGACCCAGGGCGCACCGTTATCTCTTCAATGCGCTCATACAGTCCGTTTTCTCGTTGAATAGATTCCCAAGCGGTTTGTAGTCGGGTAGGTAAAATTTCTGTTTTTAAGGAGGGGTGTAAATAGCCTCTAGCCCTAGAAAAATCGTTGACTGAAACAGAATTGAGGACAATTTCGGCAATTTCCTCGATGGAGGCTACATTGGGAAAGTCGATACCTACTATTTCCCCTTCTTTGTTGAAAGTAACCACAAATTGATCGGTTGTTTCGTCGTCAAATTCGGTTTCCACCACCACCAGATCGGCGTTAATGGTAGGAATAACTTTGTAACCAACAATATTCTTTACAGGCCCTGTCAACTCGATTAAATTATTCCAAATTTCCCCAATTTGATCAGCCGTTAGTTGAATAGCCAACTCACGATTTAGTAAGGTTCTAACCTTACCGTAATCTTCTTCATTTAACAATTGAATCACTTGTTCGGCTTTCTTTTTTAACCCCTCTTCATCCACCTGATCCGCCGATTGAACTAACTTAACAGGGGGTGGAGGACTTAATTTGACTTGTGCTTTGACTACCGAGGGACTAACCCCAGTCATCAGGGTTAAAAATAATAGAGAAAGTCCTTTCTGTTTTAGGGATATTAAAGACCCGTTCATATAATTTGTTTACTCCTCAACCATTCAGTTGATTGCTGGTTTAGACACATTCCATCGGTTTTACAGGAGACTGCGCCTAAGTTCTAGAACGAAAACTAGTTTATCTAGGTTCCTTCACGAACACAAATTAGAGCAAAAAATCTTAGTTTTTACTTTTAGAGTGCAGTTCCTAGTGTTAGCAAAGCTAAAAGAGATCCCTTCAGGTATTATTCTGGCGTGGGGACAAAAATCACCAATCCAAGGCAGGGCAAGCTTTCCAGAGAGTTAAGACACTTTTCTAGTTCTACCAAAGAAAAAATAAAAATAATTCCAGTTTTAAGTTTGGTTATAACAAAAATAAAGCCATTTTTACTTTACAGAATATAAAGCTAATTGTCATGATTTTAGAAATTGAGAACAACAGTGAAGCAAATATATCTTTCTAGTTTTGAGGCAGAGGGCAGCAGGCATAAGTTACAGTTTCAGTTTCGCCACTAAATTGAAAATTGCTATTAGAAGATAAATCTTCGTCTTCTGATAAATCTAAGAATTCTTCTCCCCAAAGCTCAGTTAATCTCATTAAGAAATAACTGTTTGTATCCAACTGCTGACTTAAGATTCCTGGATAGTAAGTACCAATTTGGTTGAAATTCATCTTCTAAGTCCTCTTTGTTTTTTATCTTCCTCTACACTATCCTCTTTATTTTCAGCAGAAACAATACCTAAAAAGTTCAGAAAAGTTCAGTAATTTCAGTTTCGGTGCAACAATCAGGTCATCTGAGCTTAAACCAGGATATAAACTGTGGTTCGATGAGGAGGATCTACTCCCATATCCGAACTGGAGAGCAGAAGTTCCCCTATATTTTTAGCTATCTCCAGCTATAGGCGATCGCATTTTTAGTAGGACAGAAGTTCTTTGTTGAGCAACGGATAATTTACAGGTGGATTTTTTCTAACATTCAACACTTGTGTATCTATCCATTTATATAAATCACGACAAGGAGCAGTAGAGAGAGCTTTTTGAACAAAATTGGGGGTCAATTTCATTGTTGATAAACCAATGGTTAGATCAAATCCGCATCTCAAAACCCATTTATAGATATCTCTCTCCCTGCACAAGAAGCAATCCTAACTAGGATCTTTGTGATCTACTGAGTGTAGATTTTCAAGATTGCTGAACTTTTTCCTGAATATTTCTGAATAAACCTGTATTTTTTCTGCTGGTGATATTGGCGATAGTGGAATTAAGAAAGCAAAGAGAACAAACTCTTTTCCGAGCAAACAAAAAATTTAATAAATATAGATTCAATTTTTTTGAGTTTGCATAGGATCACAACTAGTACAGTTTCAAGAAGAAATTTTCTCAGGTTCTTTACTAGCTTGATCGTCTGTTGGTTCTTCAGTAATCTCAACCGCCTGTTCATAGTCTGGGTTAAGCTTAGAAAAACCCCAGGCAAACACTAAAGCGATCGCAGAGATCATTAACCATTGAGGAGGAACTAACTCAGGATTAATTACCCTAACCAATAATCTTAATCCGACAAAACCAACGGTAATAAAACCAGCATCCTCAAGATAGGTATATTTTTTCAACCAACGAATAAATAATTCTGCTAAAAATCTTAGGGTAATCACCCCGATAGTCCCTCCTGCCAAAATTAACCAAAGTTCATCAGCTAGAGCAATAGCTGTGGTGACGCTATCTAAGGAAAAAGCCAAGTCTGTAACGGCAATCAAAGGAATTGTTTGCCAAAGGGAGTTAAACTCTTGACCTTGACCATCATCTTGTTCGCTCTGTTCGGAGGTAAAATGATTAAACACTAACCATAAGAGGTAGCTTGCTCCCAACAATTCAAATTGCCAGAACTTTACTACCCAAGTGGCTGTAAGGATTAAGGACATTCGTAATACATAAGCTACCACCAAGCCTATATTTAGAGCCGATCGTTGTAATTCTGGTTTTTTTAGCCCTTGAGCGATCGCTGCTAGGGCAATGGCGTTATCCGCCGATAATACCGCTTCCAAGATGATTAAAATCAGTAGTAAGATGGGTGTCTTTAGACTGAGGGCGAGAGAAGAGTCGAGAATCTGATCCAACATTCAATATATAGAGATAAATAAGTGCAATCACCAAGGAAGAGACGGAGAAGCCTACTTCATCGTCTTTGTAATCCGAATGGTTCCTTAATTTTATGATAATGTATTTAACAAAATCCCGTCAGATTTCTCAGATTTTTCTTGCTATTCCTAATTGAGTTGCGATCGCAAAATTCCCTTTCCTTTGAGAGATAAACACTCATTATTATATTTCGTAGGTTATAAGAACTTTAAGCATTTTCTCAGTCAATAATTCTGGTTGTTCTACCATAGATAAATGACCACAATTAGCAAGTTCAATAACGTTTTGTCCCTGATACTGAAAAAGTTCGTGAAAACTAGCTAGATAACGAACGTATTGAGGTTCCATCACCGTATCTTTGTCCCCAGAAAAAAAGTAAACTGGTTGTCTCAGACGAGAAACAATGCGAGGTAATAGATGGACTTGCGCTTCTGTGGTGGACTCTAGAAGAGAACCCAAAGCCGCTTGTGAGTCTGCTCTAACTAAATCAATAACTCGTTGCTTACCCCATTTTCGTTCAATAGGACTAGCAACCATAATTCTTGAGAATAGGATATCAATTAAAGGAACACTAGCCAACCAAGGGGGGCGATACTTAACAAGTTGCTGCCCTGCTAGGCGAAACCGCTCGAATTCTTCCTTTAGATAGATGCCGCCTCCTGCATTTAAGCAAAGAACCCCCTGTATTTTTTCAGGGCAAAGATCAGCACCCCATAAAGCGATGCTACCTCCCAAAGAATGACCGATTAACCAGCCCCGTTTAATGTTTAATTTTTCTAGTAATATTATTAAATCTTTAGCGTAAGCCTCTAAAGTATAAGATACTTGTGATGAAGAATCAGTTGAGGGTTGAGAGTCTCCAAAACCTCTTAGATCATAGGTGAGACAAGGATAATCCCTCGATAACTCACTAATTAAAGGTTGCCAATACCGACGGCTTAATAGCCACCCATGAATAAAAATCAAAGTAGGGTTTGAGGTAGTTGAAGATGGAGACGTTAGCTCATAAGCATGAGGAACCCCCAATATATCAATGATTGGCATAAAATGTCTGACTCTTTGATGTTCTCTTTGCTAAAAGTAAGGAGGCTCACACAATCCTGTCCCACACCATTGTAAATTAAAAAGGAACCCTTCTGAGCATTGCCCTTGCCACAGAGATCTATGAAAAAAATTCTAATCCTATTAATTCAAGGCTATCGCAGCTTTATTTCTCCTTTGTTTCCCCCTAGTTGTCGCTTTCAACCAACTTGTTCTCAATATACCCTAGAAGCCATCGAAAGATTTGGCGCATTACGAGGAAGTTGGTTAGGTTTAAGAAGAATTTTGCGCTGTCATCCTTTTCATCCTGGTGGTTATGATCCCGTTCCCCCCGTAACCAAGAAATAAGAGTTAGAATTGCTCAGTATTTTTTAAAGAGTTGGATTCTTAGAAATTTTGAGATTAATTAATGAGAGAATTAAAATAATCAAAAATAAAATCAGTCCGATTGTACAAGCATAATTAATATCTAAATCCTCAAAAGCTCTCTCATAAACATAATAAACAATGGTTTTTGATCGATTTAAAGGCCCCCCTTTGGTCATAATATAAACCTCTTCAAACACCTTAGTTGAAGCAATAGAAGAGATGACAGCAACTAATAGTAAATAAGGACGCATCAAGGGAATAGTAATGTCCCAATGTTTACGCCAACCATCCGAACCATCTATAGCTGCTGCTTCGTATAGTTCTTCGGGAATAGCTTGCAATCCTGCCAAATAAATTACCATATAATAACCCAATCCTTTCCAAATCGTCACTAGCATCACACTCCATATAGCCAATTCTGGACTGGTTAACCAAGGAATTCCCTCGCTTAAGCCAAATTGCCCTAATATTTGGTTAAACAAACCATTAGAACTATACAAAGCTTTCCAAGCAATTCCAGCTACAACCATAGAAATAACAACAGGAACATAGAAAGCTAAGCGAAACCAACTGATTCCTTTTAGTTTGTTGTTTACTAAAATAGCTAACAATAAAGGCAAAATAACCAAAAAAGGAACAACACCTATTAAATATAAAACAGTATTTCTCAGTGTTAACCAAAATACTGAATCTTGGAAAAGTCTTTGAAAATTCTTTAACCCCACCCACTGGGGAGGTTTAGTAATGTCGTATTCGTATTGAGTAAAGCTTAAGGAGAAAGCTTGAATGGCAGGAATAAAAACAGTAATAAGAAGTAACAATAAAGCCGGCAGTAAAAATAAATAGGGAACTAAATTAAAAGATTGGATTGAACTGTTTTTTAGGGCAGTCTTCATAAAATTTTAGCTAATTTATGGGAAATTGTACAAGTAATCGTTGCTAATCGATCACTGGTTACTGGTTACTAATGAGAGAATTTTAACAATAAACTGTCAATTGTTAGGGAAAAATTGGGTACTTATAGGACATAAACACCGTGACCAAATGTTCAAGGGCAACCCATGTCAACAGATTTACTACATAAGGGACTAGAAGCCTTACAAAAACAACAATATTCCGAAGCTGTTGGTTTATTAGGAACTTTTTGTCAAGATTATCCCGATCGCAACTCTAACATTTATGTTCAAGGGTTAATCGCCTTAGCTAGAGCCTATCGGGGTAATGGACAACAGGATAAAGCTATTTCCCTAGCGGAAACTTTACAAAAGCACTCTAACCCAGAAGTTCAAAAATGGGCTAAAAGCTTTTTGTCCATTGTTAAACAAGATCGGATAAACAGCAGCGGATACACTAATGAGCCGGAGTTTACTAAAGTGGCAGGGAGAGCCGCTCAAACTGGCCTTAGATTAATGATGCCCAAAATGGCTGATAACCTTAAGTTTGCCTCTGGGTTTACCATTATTCTCTTATTGGGGATGGTTTTATCCCTATCTTTAGGAGTGTTTTTAATCTTTGATAGTTCCCATCCCTTTTTAGGACTAATAATATCTGTGGTTGTTACTCTGGTGTTTAATGGAGTGACATTTTTTGTGTCTCCTGTGATTATGGATTTTAGCCAAAAATGGCTTTACCAGACTCGTTGGGTGAATTTAGCAGAAATTAAGCGTAGTAGTCCCGAAACAGCCGATATGATTTTACGGGTATGCCGAGAAAGACAACTACCTCATCCCCGTTTAGGTATTATTGATGACGAAAACCCTACCGCTTTTACTTATGGTTCCCTCCCAGGAAATGCCCGTATTGTGGTGAGTAAGGGGTTATTTACTTATTTAGATGAAGATGAAGTGGCTACGGTTTATGCTCACGAATTGGGTCACGTTGTCCACTGGGATTTTGCTATTATGACTTTGGCCTCTAGTTTAGTACAGATTACTTATTTAATCTATTTATTTGCTCGTCGCTGGAGTTACAAAGGTGATAGCGATAATAAGTTAAAAGATGGCTTAAGAATTGCTTCGATTGCAGCCTATTTTTTCTATATTGTTGGCACTTATTTGATGCTTTATTTATCCCGAACCAGAGAATATTATGCTGATCATTTTGCTGCTGAAATAACAGGCAATCCTAACGGCTTATCAAGGGCTTTAGTTAAAATTGCTTATGGGATTACAGAAGAATCGACTAACAATTCACAACCTAGTCAATTATTGGAAGGAACTCGCGCTTTGGGAATTTTTGATAGCAAAGGAGCTACTGCTACTGGGGCAATTTATAGCGGAAATTTTGAGGTGCAGAGGTTGGGCAAAGTTTTTGTTTGGGACTTATTCAATCCTTGGGCGAAATTAGCTGAACTCAATTCAACTCATCCCTTGACTGGAAAAAGGATTCAAGCTTTATGCACCTATGCAGAACAAATGGGTATTGGTTCTCAGTTTAATATGGCGAGGGTTATTAAAGAGGGAAATAAAATCGATAAACAAAAGTTGATGACGAACTTTTTTGTAGAATTGATTATGAGCAATGCTCACATTATTGGTGGATTGTTTGGATTGATTTTTGGATTAATACTAACAATTTCTTTGGGGAATCATCATTTATTAATTAGTTTTACTGCTTTGGGATTTGGGTCGGGATTTATTGTTAGAACTCTTCTGCTATATCCTGATTTTAAGAAAGTCCAAGATACCGATATTCTTACTCTAATGTGCGATCCTTACGCTAGTCCTGTTAGAGGTAAAGTAGTCCAACTGAACGGTAAATTAATCGGTAGGGGAGATGCTGGTTCTATTTATGGTTCGGATCTGAAATTGCAAGATCAAACAGGGATGATTTTCACTCGTTATACTTCTCGTTTTGGTGCTATCGGCAACTTCTTTTTTGGGGCGACTCAAGTAGAAAATTTGATTGGAAACCCTGTAGGAACTATCGGCTGGTTTCGTCGGGGTATTGTTCCTTGGCTTGATTTTATGGAATTATCCAGTAAGCAACAAGACATAAAAAGTTATCCTCGGTTTGGAGGATTAATTACAGGTTTTGGGATTATTATTTTGGGGCTTGTTTTGCCTTTGATCATAATTAGCTAAGTGAGCGGGTAAGGTTTGAGTGTCACCACTCTTCCCTCCCATCCGAAACCCGACGTGGGTAGAGTCGAGGGAAGCTATCATGCTTCGCCCCTCTCTGTGAAATCCGAGCGTGCAAGTTTCCCTGCACTCGGCTTCGGAAAGCCTTGGTCTTTCCGTCCTTTGCTCATGTGGGTATAATGATGACAACTACTATGGATTGCTAAGAGGTTCTTAGGTTTCCAATTATTATGGTTGCCGTCGATGTGGTGCAGTTCTACTTTTTCATCGTTGATGAATTTCAGACCACAATACCCACATGAATGGTTTTGTCGGCGAAGTGTTTTTGCGGTACTTCCATCGTAGAGGACACTATTTCTCTTTGACCAGTAGTTTATATCCCCGTCGTAGGGTGATTTAATTCCTTTGACGTTGGCAAAACTGTTCTCAGAGTAGCTAATGTTTGGAAAGGCTCTTTTAACCAATTCTATTGCTTGGTATCGGTTGATGGTCTTTTGTTTTTTGAACTTTTTAAAGGTTCTCTGACTTAAGTGCCATAGGCTAAATCTTGAACCGTCCATTTTGCAGTATTTATGGTAGTTCCGCCATCCTCTTATGATGGGAGCGAGTTTGATTGTTTTTACCTTCGCCCCATAATTAGAGTTGTTGACGATGTGTTTGACTTTATCAAAAAATTGGGTTTAAAACCCCGTGCTTCTAGCACGGCTTTTGTTGTT
>NZ_JARVCN010000085.1:0-11068 GCF_038442745.1 Crocosphaera sp. Alani8 | reverse complement strand
TATGTACAGGTATGTCTAGTATTGTACAGGTTTTTGTCTTCTAGAAAAACCTCTTAAGAGGATAAGACTAAAACTTTCAAGAATTACTGGGTTAGGTGTTTCAATTTCAATAAAGTGATTTGGATCGGAACGATCCCGAAAAAAAGCTCGAAAGTCCCCATTTGATGCGGTTGCACCAGCACCAAACATATTACCAATATTAACACTAGGGTTAGCATTAGTAGGAGATGTATTAATAATTTGCGTTCCTTGACTCAGATCAAAGAGATCATCGGTTATTTGTTGAGCTAATAACTTTGATGAAAATGTAATGGTGGACAAACAAGTAACAGTAGCACTTAAGACTAGAGTTTTCCAAGAAGTATTTTGAAAGTAAGTGTGAAACATTAATTCTCCTAGCTTATCTGTTTGCTCAGATAGTACGGTTTTAAAGTTCCCCAAAAACTGGGCATACTAACTCTAGTAACTCAGTAAATTAATGACACCATTTTAAAATCTAGCCAAGATATCAGCGTTGGTTTTGGTTATAACAGGAATTCGACAAAACCCTTCAACACTACCACAATAGCATTGAGGGGTCTTGTCACAGGTTAAGTTGAGATACTCAGACATTTCTCCTTAAGATGATAACTAAGTAGATGAAAAATGTTCTAATTATCATTTGTACGGGTATATTAAAGGGTACTAGAATCTAAACTTTCGGCGGCTTCAGGAGATAGGTCTAAATGTAAGCCACACTCTTGTTTAACACCATGAAAACGACTATCTCTTTCGCTTTCATCATCAGCTGTTACTGGGCGACTAGAGTGCCAATCTCCGACGGTAACATAGCCTTTATCAAAATAGGGATGATAAGGCAAATCGTGTGCCGTTAAATAATGATAAATGTCCCGAGAATTCCAGGTCAAAATAGGATAAACTTTATATTGATTTCCTTGTAGTTCAACTCGTTCTAAGGACTTTCTGTGATCTGTTTGTTGACGACGTAATCCAGCTAACCAAGCAGTGGCTTTCAGTTCTTTTAATGCTCGTTGCATCGGTTCTACTTTACGGATAAAATCGTAACGATTAAGAGAATTTAAATCGTGTTGGTTCCAAAGTTTACCATACAGAGCTTCCATTCTTGCAGGGGTTAAAGGAGACTGATAAACTTTTAAATTAAGTTTGAGGCGATCGCTTAATTCATCGGCAAAACGGTATGTTTCGGCTGGAAGATACCCTGTGTCTACCCAAACAACGGGAATATCTGGTATCACCTGTGTTACTAAGTGCAACATAACAGCCGCCTGAATACCAAAACTGGTACTCATGATCAATCCTTCTCCAAAGGTATCCTTTGCCCATTCAACAACCTCTTGAGCGTTGGCATTCTCTAGGGTTTGGTTTACTTCATTTAAGGATAATTTTGGCTGATAAAGTTGGGGAGTCTGGGTGTTGTAGTGATGTTCAGAAATCTGATGATTATCTACATGGGAGTCGATGAGATGTAGATTAGACTGAGGCATACAGTAGTCTTTCCCTTACGTTCAATAATCTTGCTTTTGGGCTGTAACGGAACAATCAAAGATTGATAATTACCAATCCTAATTCTATTGTACCGTGGTTTATCCAGGGAAATTGTATCAATTGCAATGATTATCTTAAGGACTGAATGGTATTATAAACCTCCAACGCTTGTCAATCTTGCCTTTCTAATCGAGGTTTACCAAATTCCCACCACAACGTAATTCCTAGCCATCCAATCACACCAATTAACGCTACAATACCAAACTGAGCGATCCAATGGATTAATTGTGGTAAAGGAACCAATCGTCCTACAAAAAAGGAAACAGTTACCATAATCGAAGCCCAAACTGTTGCCCCTCCCAGGTTACACAATAAAAACCTATGATATGGCATTTGGACGATACCGGCAATGGGACCGGCAAACACTCTTAAAAGGGTGACGAAACGACCAAAAAATACTGCTTTGGCAGCATTTTTACCGAATTTTTTCCTAACTTCTTCTAATTTTTCCGAGGGAATATTGAAAAAGCTCCCCACTTTAACTAATAATGGCCAACCACCCCAACGACCAAGCCAATAACCAAAATTGTCCCCAATAACAGCACCTGCGATCGCACTTCCTAAAACGATCCAGTAGTTTAATTCTCCGCTTCCAGCTAAAAAACCACCTACAATGGTGATGGTTTCTCCGGGAAGAGGTATTCCAGTATTTTCCAAGGCAATGCCAATAAATACCGCCCAATACCCGTATTGACGGGCAATTTCTTGAATGTTATCGAGTGACAGAAGTTCTATTGACATCTAAGGAAAACTTTACAAAGGTTTACGTTGTATTCATATCTTGACCTATTTTGCCGAGAAGTGTCAATGAGTTGTAAATTCAGAATTGTAAATCTCTGTTTTAACCATACTTTTTTAACCACTTTTGAGCCTCTTCTCTGATAATAGTATCAACATTATCCCTTGTTAGATTTGGCCAATAAAATTGAATGTCATTATATTTTAAATCATATACGGCATTCCACAACAAATAGAAATCATAAATTTCTTCTAGGTAACCCCAAGATAGAGACAATTCATAAATTTCTCCTAACATTTTTTCTTGGGATACTTTCCCCACTAAAAAATCTCTTAAAATTACAGAGGTATAAGCAAAAACTGCTGTTTTTCCTGTTAACTCAGCTAGGTTAAAATCTTCAAGGGTTTTGTTAACATAATAAGTCACTTCCCAACGATCATTGACAGGGGTTAGTCCTGCTAAAATGCGAAGATTAGGACTATCGTAACCTAAAATCAATAAAGCGATCGCCCATTCAATAATATCTTCTATAGGAACAGATAACGTATAAAAAACCTGTGCTTTAGTAAACATAAATCGTCAAACCCTTGATTTTTTGCTCAATCAATTAAAATCTGTATCTATTTTAAGATAGAATAAGAAATTGAAATATATAAGAATCAGCTAAATGCCTCCAGCAAAATCTAACTCATTAATCATTCCTCAATTAATTGTCGGCTTAGGAAATCCTGAACCAAAATACGATAAAACCCGTCATAATATTGGTTTTGAAATAGTTGATATTTTAGCTGAAAATTGGCAATTTTATTGGAAAGAAAACCGACGTTTTCAAGGAACAATAGCAGAGGGAAACAGCCGAAATCAGCAAAAAATTTATCTCCTTAAACCTTCTACTTATATGAACCGTTCTGGTCAATCTGTACGGGCAGTAACAGACTGGTATAAACTGCAGCCTAGAGATGTTTTGGTCATTTATGATGATATGGATTTAGCCATTGGTCGCCTGAGAATGCGTTTATCAGGATCAGCAGGGGGTCATAATGGGATGAAATCCATTATTTCTCATTTGGGAGGACAAAATTTTCCTCGTTTACGTATCGGTATTGGCAAATCAAATCAAATAGATAACACTATTTCCCATGTTTTAGGGCGTTTTTCCCCCGACGAATGGAAAATTATGGATAAAACCTTCCCTCTGGTGGTTGATGCCATCGAAACCAGTTTAAAAGAGGGTGTTGAAAAAGCAATGAGTCTATTTAATAGCAAAACAGTAACCAAATAGGTTATAATAATAAGTTGTCTATGATTAGATACTATTGTCATTTATCTGGAGGAGCAATTGGACCCTAGATTTATATTAAAAGTGCTATGGTTGGATGCGAATGTAGCGATCGCTGTAGATCAAGTAGTAGGGAAAGGAACCAGTCCTTTGACTGCTTATTTTTTCTGGCCGCGCAACGATGCCTGGCAACAATTAAAAGATGAGTTAGAAGCCAAACACTGGATATTAGAAGCTGAAAGAATTGAAGTATTAAATAAAGCTACAGAAGTGATTAACTATTGGCAGGATCTCCGTAACCAAGGTAAAAGCATTACCATGAAGGAAGCACAAAGCAAGTTTCCAGAAGTTACTTTTAGTGGAAGTAATTAAAGATTATTCTGGAATGAAAAAAATGAAGAATGCAGAATGTAGAAGAGATAATTCTTTTCATTCTTCATTTTTTTGCTTTAAATGCTTCCCATTTCTTTTCCTTGGAAGAGCGGTAAACTCGGTAGTCGATATTAGGAAAAATATTATCAACCGCCTCAATGCTCTCCAGTAAGGTACTGTTAACCGTTCCTAGTTGAAAATCATCATAAATTTGATTAAAGCGGAGGAGATGTGTTTTTGTGCGTTCAACAGCGTAAGAAACCATCGTTCCAGTTCGCATAATAAAAGCCCAGTCAGAAGATTGAGCCAATAACAACTCTCTAGCCGCCTGATTTAAAGCCCTTTCTTCTAGTTTATCAGCCGGTTCAACGTTCCCCAATTCTATCATCCGCTCTGTGGCTTCGTGGAGGTGGGGATAAATCCAGGTATTAGAATCATTAAGCCAAAACTCATGAAACCCCTTATAACCCCAACTGGACTGAGCGAGACGACACAACTGTTGAGTGGGATTATGGCGTAGATAATCGGCCAAATGAACCATATCAAAGGTATTTTGGTCGTACCAAGTTTTGCGGAATAAATAATCGAGGAACCAGGGACCTTCGTACCACCAATGACCAAATAATTCAGCATCATAAGGGGCAACCACAACCGGAGAACGTTGCATCATATTGGCTAAATGGGCAATTTGTTGCTCACGATTATACATAAAATTTCCGGCGTGTTCGGCCGCCTTTTCTCGCGCCCAGTAAGGATCATAAAGGGCTTTATCGTCCATATTGCCCTGAGTATTAGTAATTTTGTGGTATTTAATCCCCGTATTTTTCCGTTGACCATTGGGCATGATATATGGCTTGATGTAGTCGTAGTCTGCTTCCCAACCCAAATCTTTGTAAAATTCCCGATATTCTGGATCACCAGGGTAGCCCATTTTAGAAGACCAAACCTGACTAGAAGACTCGTGATCCCGCCCAAAAGCCGCTACCCCTGCTTCCGTGAACACAGGAGCATAAGTACCGTAACGGGGGCGAGGATGACCGTACAAAATACCATGACCATCGATGATAAAGTAACGTAACCCGGCTTTGGCCAACATAGTTTCTAACCCCTCATAATAGGCGCATTCTGGTAGCCAGATACCCTTCGGGGGGCGACCAAACGCCTCATGATAATGATCACAGGCCACCTTAATTTGCGCCCATACCGCTTGAGGATACATATTCATCAACGGTAGATAGCCGTGAGTTGCCCCAGAAGTCATAATTTCCAGGTTATTGCTTTCTAAAAATTGTTTAAAACCACTAATTAAATCCCCCTGATACTGTTCCCAAGTGGTACGAATTTGAGTAAATTCTTGGTGATAGAATTCCGCTAAATAGCGGATATGACCGTTGTGTTGATTATTTTCAATTTCTCTGATGACCAGTTCTTGTAACTTAGCGAGATGGTCATTGTAGCGTTCTTGCAAGAGGGAATCTTGTAGCATAGACACCAGAGGAGGTGTCAGACTGATGGTCATTTTGAAATCGATGCCATCCCGTTGTAGACCTTCAAAAATCCGCAGCAGGGGAATGTAGGTTTCTGTAATGGCTTCATAAAGCCACTCCTCCTCCAAAACATAATCCCGTTCCGGATGCCTTACAAAAGGGAGATGAGCATGAAGGACAAGAGCAACATAGCCAAGAGCCATAATCGTTTTCAACCATTACAGTGAAGTTTTTACCATTAAGCTTTAATATTAAGTGTAGTTGATTTTATACTATCTTAAGAATTTAGAATAAAATAGATAGAGAAAATCCCTTGTTCAAAAAACCTTCCTTTTCCGTCAGTGTAGAGTGTTAAGTTGCAGTGCTAGAACCACCCAAACATCAAACAACCTCTGAAAGCGATCAGGCTGCATCTATTCAATTACTGTTGTTTGTGGATGAGCGTCCCAGCTCTCATGAGTATATCCAACCCATCCGAGATTACATCAAAACAGTCAGCCAAAATTGTACTTGTCAGTTAGAAATCATTGAGATTCACGAGCAACCCCACCTAGTGGAGCATTTTCGCTTGGTTGCTACCCCGGCCTTGGTTAAAGTGATCCCAGAACCCCGACAAACCCTAGCAGGTAGTAATCTAGTCAACCAGTTGCAAAAATGGTGGCCAAAATGGATTTCATCCCTAGAAGAAAATCATAATCAAGAGAAATCCCCCGAACAATCCACTCATATGGGATATTCAGCCGAACTTATGCGGCTTTCCGATGAGATATTCCGTCTGAAAAAAGATAAAGAAAACTTGCAAGAGCAACTCAAGTTCAAAGATCAAGTATTAGCCATGTTAGCCCACGACTTACGCAGTCCCCTAACTGCGGCTTCTATTGCAGTAGAAACCTTAGAACTAGCACAGGATCAAGACGACAGCGAAAAAAGACAAAAACTCACAACCCAACTATTCAATCAAACCCGTAACCAATTTCGGGTAATGAATCGTCTGATCACAGACATTTTACAAGCTTCTAAAAGTATGAATGCTCAGTTGCACGTTCAACAGACAGAAGTATTTTTACCCAGACTCTCCAAAGAAATCCTAGCGCAATATAAAGAATCATTAAAAGAAAAATCTTTAACATTAGTCGAGGACATCCCTCAAGACGTGCCTCCAGTTTATGCAGACGAAGAATTAATCCGTCAGGTGATTGTCAACTTGATCGACAATGGGATTAAATATACACCAGGGGGAGGACAAATTACCCTGTCAATTCTCCACCGAACTAGTCAAAAAGTACAAGTAAGTATTTCTGACACAGGGCCAGGTATTCCCGAGGAAAAACAGGAACGAATTTTTGAAGGCCACTTCCGTTTGCAACGGGATCAAGAAAAAGAAGGCTATGGATTAGGGTTATCTTTATGTCGTAAAATTATTCGTGTCCACTACGGCCAAATTTGGGTCGACAGTGTACCAGGACAAGGTAGTTGCTTCCATTTCACGTTACCTGTTTATCGTTAAGGGTAAACATGGGTAATCTCTGTAGTAGGGGTCTATTTAGATTTACTCCACCGACTAGAAAAGACAAGATTCGATCAACCATACAACCGATATGCGTAAAGCTTTAATTATCGTCAATGCTCAGGTAAAAGCTGAAGGTACCATTTATTTAGCTTCTCCTGCAACCGAAAAAATGGTTATGGCACTAGAAAAAGCCATTCATGCTGATGATTCCTCAACTCAGGTTGAAGTAATGGCAGCAGCCACACTATGGTCAAAAAATGCTCAGGTTCCCCAATCCGATTCCCGTATCGTCTATTGTCCCCTAACTATAGAAGTTCCTCCCAGTCTATCCTTTCCTGGACAAAAAATTTACCAAGACTGCAAAGATGTCAAAAGAAGAAGACAGTGGGTTGATGAAATGTTAGGCTACAAAACCAGTATCGGTGATACCTCCTTGGGAGATTTGTGGCTACCCATTGCCGTTACTTCCACAGAATTAATTTATGGGGAGATTATTGGAGAAGGCGCATTTCCTAATTCTTACGAACAACCCATTACCTTGAAAAAGTCCTTACGCCGTTCCTTACACGATCTAGCCCAGGGGTTACTAGAGTCCCTGGATGCTCCCACATCCCTGTACTTGTTACAGTTTAGTCTCAAAGGTCAAAACATTGTTTTTGATCGCCTATGGCCCTTTCCAGCGGCTCCTGCTATCGCTTCTTTAGCCTATCCCCATCCCAATTTATTCGCTGGCTACTGGAACTGTTTAACCCATCAACCCCTTCCCAGTTTGACGGGAACTCCCTCTTAGGGCAGAGCAACTAGATTATGCTCGACGGTTAGAGATAGTCTCGGTTAAGTTGACCAATTTTGAACATTAGGTTGGTATTTCGTTATATTAAAACCGAAAATATACCGCTTAATGTTTCAAAGGTTAAACCATGACTATGTTGACCCGCTGGTTTCTTGTACAAGAAACCCCAATTGTTGATCCTGCTTTATTGAATCGACTTTTTACCGATGGCTGGACCTTGATACAAGGTCTACTCATCCTCTTGGTTGGTTGGATTATTGCCTCCATTATCAAGGGTGGCGTTAAAAAACTTCTCAACAGTACAGAAATCGATAATCAAATCGCTGCTTGGATTGCAGGAGATGATTCATCGGGTAGTTCCATTCCTATCGAAGAATGGATATCGAATTTTGCCTATTGGCTGATTATTCTCTTTGCTGTAGTTGCTTTTTTAAACACCTTGCAACTGGAGGCGGTTTATCAACCTCTCAATTCCCTTTTAGGAGAAATTACCAGTTTCTTACCCAAACTGTTGGGAGCAGGGGTTCTCTCCGCTATTGCTTGGTTATTAGCTACCTTGTCGAAGATGATCATCACCCGAGTTTTGGGGAGTTTTAATCTCGAACAACGTTTAGGAGAAGGGAGTGAAGAACTCTCGGTAGCTCAAACTATCGGTAACGCTGTTTACTGGTTTATTTTCTTACTGTTTTTACCCTCAATCCTCAGTACCCTCAATCTCGAGGGAACCTTAGTTCCAGTACAAGGACTTCTAGACGAAATTTTAGCGATCATTCCTAACATCCTTGGAGCGGTGATTATCGCTGCTGTGGGTTGGGTTGTGGCTAAAATTATTCAACGGGTAGTTAGCAGTTTATTGGCTACAACCCCTATCAATCAGTTGGGGGAAAAGTTTGGCTTATCGGGTGATGCTAATGGCAACTCCTTATCCAGTATTATTGGTACGGTTGTCAACGTTTTAATCTTAATCCCCGTCGCCATAACTGCTTTGGACGCGTTGCAAATCCAAGCTATTTCCCAACCAGCTACGGAAATGCTTAATCAAGTCCTAACTCTTCTGCCAAAATTATTTGCATCTACTATTGTTTTAGGATTGGCTTATGTTGGGGGACAATATCTCTCAGACATGGTGAGCAATGTCTTAAATAGTGTCGGCTTCAATAACATTTTCCAATGGTTGGGTATTGTTCAAACCCCCCAAACTACAGAAACCACCAGCGAAGAAACTTCTACCCCCACTCAAAGTAAAACTCCCTCAGAAATTGCAGGGATTGTTGTTCTAGTCGCGGCAATGTTGATTGCTTCTTTGACTGCGGTAGACATTCTCGAAATCGAAGCCCTGAGAACAGTGGTGGGAACTTTATTAGCGATCGCTGGTCAAGTTCTAGTGGGTTTAGCTGTTTTGGCGTTGGGACTGTATTTGGCTAATCTTTGCTTTAATTTAATTACCAGTTCTGGTACTCGTCAAGCTAAATTTTTGGGTCATACTGCTCGTATTTCTATTCTTATCTTTGTAGTGGCAATGGCTTTACAACAGATGGGAATTGCTCCAAATATCGTTAATTTAGCTTTTGGTTTATTGGTAGGAGGTATTGCCGCCGCCATTGCTTTGTCCTTCGGTTTAGGAGGGAGAGAAGTTGCAGCGGAACAACTGCGGGAATGGTTAAGTAATATCAAAAAAGAAGATTAGGACTTGCTTCGCAACAAAATGACAAATTACCCCGACTATAATTTTTAGTATAGTTGGGGCAGTGTTTCCCAGGTTAAAATTCAGAAACAGAGTAATTGAGTATGTTATCTTTTATCACAAGATTGAAAAAAATAAAAAATCTTATCATAGCAAAAATTGACAAAATACTGCTAAATCAATTACGAACTGAAGAAACCATTAAATTGTTACCAGAAATATCTGCAGATCAAAGAACTCAAACAATTATTCTTAATAAACACTCTAGAGTATTAGAGGAAGTAAAATCTTTACTACAAGAAAACTTAGAAAAGACAAGTCTTTCTTCTCATACCTTACCGAATAAAACCACTGAAACCGATCAACAAGAAACAAAAGAAGCAAGTCCAATTCCTTTTTTTCAAGCTGACTTTTACCAAAGAATTAATCAACGTCGTTTAGAACATTTAGCCAGTCTAAATCTCCCCATAGCGGATTCTACTGTTTTGGAGGTAGGAGCAGGTATTGGTGATCACACCAGTTTTTTTACTGATCGTGGATGTCAGATAGTTAGCACTGAATCTAGACCAGAAAATTTAGACGTTATTCGTAGTCGCTATCCTAAAATTAGAGTAGAACAGTTGGATTTAGATTACCCTAAACCAGAATTTCAAGAACTATTTGATATTGTCTATTGCTATGGACTATTATACCATCTCAAAAAACCGGCAGAAGCTATTGCTTTTATGGCAAAAAGAACTCCAAAAATGTTGTTATTAGAAACTTGTGTTTCTTTTGGAGAAAAAGCCGCTGTTAATTTTTGCGAAGAACCCACAATTAATCCCACTCAAAGTTCTTCTGGTACTGGATGCCGCCCCACAAGAATTTGGATTTATGAGCAACTTAAACAACATTTTCAATATGTCTATTTACCTCTAACACAACCAAATCATGAGCAGTTTCCTATAAAATGGGACAGTCAGAATACTCAAAGAGATCAATGGGATTTAGCTCGTTCCATTTTTATCGCATCCCATCAAGCTTTATCTAATCCATTATTAACAGAAGAGCTATTAAGCATTCAAGAGAAACACTAAAAACTTGGGTTCGGTGTTAGGAGTTCGGAGTTCAGGTTTGAATCTTTTTTAACTTTTTCAAGATATCCCTCTTCTGTCACTCTCCGAGTTTAAGAAACAATAAATCAAACAATTTGTGCAGAGAAAAAATAGTTGAAGCTGATTTATTGCATCGATCAAATTATGAAAACCCAAAATCTATTTTTACCATACTAACCTTGATAGAACTTAGATTTATTGTTTTTTTGATGTGGATACAGATTCTAAATTAAAATATTTGGAGAAAGATTTATTAGCATAACTATCCCTATTCTCACCTAAAGCACTCCAAAAAGAGTGATTCGGTTTTAAAATCTTTGTTTGTGGCTCAGGTGGAAAAACTAAACTACTTCCAGATTCAGCATTGATCGCTAATGAATAAATCTTTTGATAAAAATTATGATGTTTTTGAAGAATTTGTAAATCATTTTTTAGTGAAGATGAGCGTAAACCTAGAGAAATCATACAAAAAATTACTACAATAATAAAGCCTGGCGTGGGGACACAAAAAGCTATAAGCTAGATTTAATAAGGGATATAGCCC
>NZ_JARVCN010000084.1:0-11082 GCF_038442745.1 Crocosphaera sp. Alani8 | reverse complement strand
ATCTTTGTCCCCTAACTTTCGGCGAGTCCCCCCAGACTTTTTGAGAAGCTTCTAAGGGTGTTTGTGGAAGCGTTTTTATGGGTAGGGGTTCGTGTCTTTGGTATTGAAAAGACATTGTACGAGGAACGGGAAAGGTTTGTGGATGAACTCCTCTTATCCTTTGACTATAGTTGTCCCGAACCAGAGGAAGTTGATATTGCCCAGTTAGAAGACGGTTTATTGACCCTGCGTTATCTTCCTAGGAATCAGACGGAACAATCGGATGATACTGGGGTAGAGTACGAAGTTTCTATTTTAGACGAAGACATTGTTGATAGTAGTGGAGAGGTCGTTTTTGCTGCCGGAGACTATATCGAAGTCACCAGTGGTAGTAACTTGGAACACTTTGCTTTAGCAGATGTTGACACCATCCAAGCAACAGGAACCAGCGAAGTAGATGTCTATGAAATTAAGGGGTTAACTGGTACTGACATCGATATTAACTTAGCAACCGGCGACGGTAGCGATCTGGTACAGATCACCGAAACCCAAGGAGATGTCACCATTACTGGTGGTGCCGGTAATGACATGATCTTCCTCACCAATGTTAACGGGGATGTGTTGGTACAAGGTGATGGAGGTAACGACAGTATTGAGGTGAACTACCAAAGCGTTACTTACAGTAGTGGTAAGGGCAATATTACCCTAGAAGGGGGCAACGATGACGATAACTTAATGTTGATAGGGGGAGATAACGATCGCACCCGTATCATCAGAGGTGGGGATGGTATGGACTTCATCATAGGTGGTGAGGGAGATGACGAGATCTATGGAGACGCAGACGAAGACTTGATCAACGCGGGAGAAGGTAACGACACTGTTTCCGGTGGTAGCGAAGATGATCAAATTTTAGGAGGAGAAGGAGATGATAGCTTACAAGGTGATGAGGGAGAAGATGTCATCTTTGGGGAAGCTGGTGACGATACTATTGAAGGTGGGGCAGATAACGACTATTTAGTAGGTGGGTTAGACAGCGATAGCGTCCAAGGAGAGGCAGGAGAAGACACCTTACAGTGGTCTATTGGGGATGGTGTAGACAGCTACCTAGATGGGGGAGAAGGGGCTGATACAGGCAATTTCCAGGGCTATACCAGGGATACTCAAGGTCTGGTGGTAGATAGTGCTTCGGTGGATATTGTTACTGTTTCTGCTAGTGGGGATAAGGTAGTTGTGGACTGGGATGGGGACAGCTTAACCCTAGAAAATACCGTTGAATCTTTAGGTGTGGATCTCGGCAAAGGTAGCGATGATATTACTTTCAACGATCTGCAAAATACGAATCTGACTTCTGTAGAGTTGGCCGCCGGTTCAGATCGTGCCATCGTCTCAGAAGAGTTACCGGTTCTCGATGAAAACGGCAATACTCAAACCTATACTCAAGAAACCACCACTACTATCAAAGAATGGGTTGATACTGCGCATATTGGGGAGATAGAAGACCCTTTTGTTGTTTTAGAAGAAAGCGGAGAACAAAGTCTGATCTTAAAAGAAGTTACTTATGCAGCCGGGGAAACCATCCAAGAAGTCTTTGATGTGGTGACTAAAACCGTTGATACTGCCAGCGATCGCATTACTATTATTGGGGGTGATACTACGGATGAATTAATATTAACTTCTGATCAAGATGAAGACGGAGAAACAGGGAAAAACATCTCTATTTTAACCCTGACACAAAATAATCAAATTAGCTTCCAATTACAAGAGTTAGGTAGTAGCAACGATATCATTATTATCGATGCCAATGATGGAAATGACACTATTAATGCCAGCAGTATTCAATCTGATGATTTCATAATCGATAATCTCAGACTATTAGGAAATAGTGGGGATGATGAAATATTTGGTAGTCAGCAGTCTGAGGTTATTATTGGTGGACTGGGAGCAGATAAAATCACAGGTAATGAAGGAGTAGATATCTTTAGTCATGAGGAACATCCAGAAGTAGATGACGGTAGTATTGATACTTTAATTGAAACCAGTGATCTCAGTTTCAAAGTTACTGATACTCAGTTATATGTAGGTACATTAAACTTAAATGCAGAAGGCATTCCTGTTAGTTTGGGTACGGGAGAATTAGAAAGTATTTATAACAATTTTATCCTCTTCGATACTGTACAACTTTACGGCGACGATAGTAATAGTAATACCTTCTGGGTAGAAGATTCTACCCAACGCATTGAGTTAGATGGGAAAGAACAAGGGGATGTTTATTATATTGCCATGAATGATAATAACCCTCGGGTTGATGGTGGTGTCTTTATTTATGATAGTGGGGCAACAGGTAATGATTTAGTGATTATTGATGGACAAGACAATGTTGATGATGTCTTCCAGTTTGATGTGGATCAAACCTTGGGTGGTTATGTAGAATATCAAGTTTTAAGCGATGCTTTTGATGGGTTCCAGTCATTAAATGTAGATGCTTTACTGGAAAATGTTGAAGCAGACAGCGATGCAGGAACGAATAGTGAAGCACGAAGCATTAATAATACAGGAAATAATAATCCTAGAGTATATTATGACTCTGCTGAGAGCATTCAAGTATATGGAGGGAGCGGCAATGACCTCTTTATTATGGATGATACTAACGCCGTAATAGATGTCTATGGAGAAGAAGGAGATGATCAATTTTTCATTGGTAATGTGTTAGGAACAGACGAAAGAGATGGGATTACTTATGTTACAGAAATAACCAATGGTGTGAGTTTTGAAGGGCGTTTTCATGGAGGGGCAGACAATGACTACTTTGAAGTTAATCATAATATTGCTGAAATTTTCTTAAATGGAGACAGTGGGGACGATATTTTCTATCTGAAAGCACATTTAGAAATAAGTGGTGAAGAACTTGATATTTCTCAGATAAACGTTTCAGCAGGAAATGAAGACAGCGAAGACGAAAGTAATGCTTTATTTAGTTACGTTGAAAACGAGAAAGTTAATATAGATGGGGGAACTGGTTTTGATAGTTTAGTTGTAGCAGGAACAGCTATCGATGATGATTTTTATATCTATACAGAAATCGAAAATAATAGCCAAGTGCAACGACTTTATGGGGCAGGTTTAAATGTAGAAAATATCGAAAATGTAGAAAGACTAATCTTAATTACAGGGGCGGGAGATGACACTATTTATGTGTATGGTGTTCTTAATGGACAACAAATTCTAGTTAATACAGGTAGCGGTGAAGATAACATTTTTGTTGGGGGAGAACAAAAATCATTTGAAATTAATTTACCCGACTCTAATGAACCTATCTTATTAGAAATGCCTGCAAATAATGACCTATCTCAGTTACAAGGTTTGGTACAATTAGACGGTTCATCTGATGGAGATACAATCACATTTAATCATACTATTAGTGATAATCAAGGAAGCATTTCCAATTTATTTGAAGGGTTATTAAAAAGCGATGAAGAAGACAACTATCAAACTGTACAAGGATTTGGTATTGTTACCAGTGAAACCCAAGGTTTAAATTATCGAGGTTTTGAAAAAGTTAATATTACCCTAGGTGATGCAGCGAATATTATTACCATCGAAGATAGCGATATAGAACTAGAAATTGATGGTGGGGAAGTTGTTGAGGAATCTGGTGGAGAAGATGAGGATAAAATCATCTTTGAACAGTCAGAAAAAATTACTGCGATCGCCTCTACTTTAGCAACTAATCCTGAGAATAATAAAGGTGCAATTATCAATAATTTTGGAGCGATCGCCAATGTTACCTTTAACAACTTTGAAGAAGCAGAATTACGTTTTGGGGAAGGAGATGACGAAATAGAATTAGACTTAAACACAGAAGATTTACAGCTTGATATTCAACTCAACGACGGAGAAGACCAAGTTACAGTCAAGGAAATTGGTGATATTGCAAACAGCCAAAACCCCTCAACCAATATTCAAGGATTAGAAGATAATGACACAGTTATTGTTAACCTAGAAGGCAGTCCAAACCAAGAAAAATATCAACACTTCCTAGAGAACTTAGCCATCAATGCAGAGACACTAATCATTGATAATAGTAACAATAATCAAAGCGTAAATTGGCAAGTAGAAGATAACCGTTTATCAGCCGATAACGTTGAATTAATTAAACTCGAAGGAGTAGATAAAGTTGATATACAAACAGGAACTGGTACTAATAATACCTTAACCGTCACCGAAACCAGTAACCAAGCAGATGTCACCCTAGATGATGATAGCGTCACCCTAGAAACAGGGGCCAATGTTTTAAGTAGTAATGGTTCCGAAAACTACACCTATTTTGAAAACGTTATTAGTGAAATTTCTCCAGTGCTTGCCAACGTCGTCTATTTAGACGGAGAAAACGATTATGTACAATTTACCAGTGGAGATGGAGGATTTGGAGATTTTAGTACAAATAATTTCACCATTGAACTCTGGTTTAAAACCACTGCATCATCAGGAACCTTACTCGGCGCCGAAAGCCAAACAGCAGACTTCTGGAAACTTTATATTGAGGATGGTTTAGCCAAATTTAATTTTGAGACTGGTGGTAACAATCCCAACCCTGCCAGTTCTGCTACATTGGTCAATGATGGACAATGGCATCATCTAGCAGCCGTTCGCACAGGCACGAAAACAGGTATCCTCTATCTCGATGGGTTAGCTGTGGGAGAAGTCAGTACCAGCAATAATTTAATTGGTATTGATATCTCTTCCGACGTTTATTTAGGAAGCTTTGGCGGAAATAGCGAGTATTTTGCCGGAGAAATAGCAGACGTTCGCTTATGGAATACTGCCCGCAGTCAAACAGAAATTATAGAAAACCTGGATCAACCACTGCAAGGGAATGAAGGGAACTTAGTCAGTTATTGGACATTTGATGACACCAATAATGTCAGCGATGTCACTGGGAATGGTAATACTGGAACGCTTCAAGGAGCAACATTACGTTCCTACTCAGAAGATGGGTTTACTTTGTCAAATGATAGTAATACCTATACCTTGGCCTTAGAAAATAATGGAGTCTTTGATCTTGATACTTTAGACTTAGCCATTTTATCAGGAAGTGAAACTATTACCTTTATAGGAGAGAAACTCAATAAAGAGCCCCTAGAAACAACCGTTACAGTAGATAGTCAAAGCTTAGAAACCTTTGGGGACGAAACCGTTAACCCTGTCTTTGCCGACTTCAAACAATTAGTCTCTGTGAGTTGGACATCCGGAACCACCCAAGTAGATAACATAGTTGCACGAGAAGTATTCCCAGAAATACCTACCGTTACCCTCTCTCAAGATGGGTTTACAGGAAGCCTGTATGATAACATCGATGACATTCCTGAAAACGAATTTAACCCCAATAGTAGTGATGAGGATATAAGGTTCCCCAATTTTGGCGACTTAAGTCCCATTTCCACCGCTACCTTTAACAGTATTAATCAAACCAGCACTTCTGGTGGTTTTAGTTTCTTCCCCAGTAGCGAGAGTATTCCCACTAATAATTTTGCGGCACAATGGACAGGGACTTTAAACGTTACCAGTCCCGATCTACAACCAGTCAAAGTTACCTTCTATCTCACCAGCGATGATGGTTCACGATTAATTCTTGACGGCGATCCCAACTTTACCTTAGATCATGGTGGCACTCATGGGTTTACAGAAAAATCCCAAACCTTCGACCTCACCCCAGGAGAACACGACATTGAAGTAGACTTTTTTGAAAAAGTAGGAGCAGCCGGGATTAAACTGGAATACGAAATCGATGGTTATCAGTCGAGACAGTTATTAGCCATTACCCCTGAAACAACTCCCGATTTTTACTTGAATGGGACTTCCATCACCATTGACACCGATGCTCAGACCATTAACGGGGTATCAGGGACAGAAGGACTATTTACCACCGAGTTGATCGAAAACGATAAGATTGTTCAATTCCGTTTTGCCGGGAACTTAGTCATTCCTGAGAATACAACTATTACAGGAACCGGGAGCAAAGGGATCTCCCTCTACGCTGGTAACGATGTCATTGTAGGAGAAAACGTCACCTTTGATGTTTCTGCCGATGGTCAAACAGCTGTTGCTGGTGGTGGTGCCGGTGGTGATGGGGGCAGTACAGGTTCCAGTACCAGCGGAGGCAGTGACGGTGCTAACGGTAACGATGGGGATACCAGCCGTACTTCTGCTTCTTTCCAAACTGGAGATACAGGTGCCGGTGGTAGGGGACAAGAGGGTAATTCTAATAGTGATGATGGTGATAACGGTGGTTCAGGTGGAGGTTCTGCCGCTGGTGGTGGCGGCGGTGGTGGTGGCGGTAAAGCAGACGGAGGACAAACTAATGACGCTGGTGATGGCGGCGGCGGTGGTGGTGGCGGTGGTGTCGGTGGTGCCGGTGGAGCCGGTGGTGCCGGTGGTGCCGGTGGAGGTGCCTTGGAAATCCTTGCTCAAGGAAACATTATTACCAGTTCTTCAACCGTGCTAGATGCAAAAGGTGACAATGGGGTTAATGGGAACAATGGTAGGGGTGGCAGTATCGGTGGTTCTGGTGGTCTTGGTAGTGTCAGTGAAAATAAAGGAGGCAATGGTGGTAATGGTGGTCGTGGCGGTGACGGTGGTCCTGGTGCTCCTGGCGGTGATGGTGCTGGCGGTGCTGGCGGTACTATCAAGCTCTACGGTTCGGTGCTTGATGCCGATAACGCCAGGGTTGACACTTCTGGAGGAACTGGTGCGGAAACCGGAGGGAATGGTCGTCTCATTTTAGGGGGTAATACAGTCACAGTCAGTGATAACCAACTAGCAGGAACCCCCAATAGCGTTACTAATGCCAATCAAGAAACCTTCGACGGGGTAAGAGAAAGCAATCCCTTTATTACTGGAGGTGGTGTTAGTGATACACCGTTGATCGCTAATTTAATCGGTGGTTCGGAAATTTATGGACTCTTAAATCCTTCTCTTTATGGCACAACGAATAACTTCCCCAGTTTCTTTAATACAACAAATCAACCTATTCCTACCGATGCAGTAGCGGCAGTGTATCGCTTAGACTTGGGACCTACAGGTTACACAGATGACTATTTCGATGTGGATAGTAATGTTGACTTCGATATGGTGCTATTTATGAACCTATCGGAACAGAGTTTACTTAACCCTCAACTTGGTATAGATCTCGATCAAACTAATACTACTTTCCTCAACCCTTTCTTAACTGGTGGTTGGTCACAAGATCCTATTTTCGGTGGTGATGGGGATCTTACTCTCTCTTCCCTCGCATCTGGGGCAGTTTGGGCAACTTTAATACCCAGTGATGACGATCTATATATCAATGCTTCCGTTAACGGGCCAACCAATAACCTCGCCGGTGTGAACCTGGTTGATCAACAGTTTGCCTTTATCACCGATAACTCTCAATCTGTTTCTAGTAACGACTTGACGGGTATTACTAATGTTGTCCTCAGTCCCGATGGAAATCACCTCTATGGCATCAATACGGAACAAAATGCTTTAGTTGTCATTAATGCCGATGATCTCTCTCAACGTCAATTATTCACCGATGAAGTGGATGCTATTGGTGGTTTAGAGGGTGTGAGTGCTATTTCTATCAGTGATGATGGTAACTACGTTTATGTCGCTAGTAACGAGGATCAGGTTATTTCTGTATTCAGTCGCAACAGCAACAACGGTGATCTAACCCTCTTAGATGAAACACCCATTACTTCTGGCAACCTTGATGATCTCGAAGTAACCAGCGATCGCCTCTATGTTAATGGTAATGCCACTGCTTCGGTTCGTATTGCAGGAGAAGGCTTAAACGCCAGCTTATACGTTACCGGTGGCACTATTGATAGCTTTGACGATCTTGATGGGGTAACTCCTATTTCCACCCAAGTAATGACTTCTATCAATCAACCTAATGATAGTAATTCGACCAATGACAGCTTTACTGACTTGGATGTATCTGTTGCTCCTAGTAACGATTTTGCCATTATTTGGGAGGGTGCGATCGATGTTATTAACCCCACGTCTGATAGTGATGTAACGGTGACGTTCTCTTTGGGGAGTGATGATGGCTCGATCCTCTATATTGATGGGGTAGAAGTTTTAAATCATGATGGTATTCATGGATTTACGAGAAAAACCAGTACGGTTAGTCTGACTCCGGGAACCCATGATATTCGAGTTCAATACTTTGAACGGGGTGGAGGTGCTGGTATCGATCTCGATTATCAACTTTCTGGACAGTCTCGACAACAGTTAACCACTGCCTCAGAAAGCTTCACAGAGAGCGGTATTTTAGCCTTTGGACGGAATAATACAGGAGTCTTGGAGACCCCCGCATTAGCTTACAGTAATGCAGACATAACTCGTTTTACCCTCAGTGCTGATGAAACCTTAATCTATGCAGCCACCAGTGATAATGATTTGATCGTGATCAATGCCAGCAATCTTAGCGAGATTCAAACAATTACTGGGGTAAATAAAGGATTAATCGGTGTTACGGATCTGATTGTTAGTGATGACGATCGCTTTATTTATTTATTGAGCGAAGATAGCGGTACTCTGGCAGTCTATGAACGCAACGGAACTCAATTAGATGATACTCCTATTCAATTATTACAAGATGGAGTAGATGGGATTAAAGGGTTAGCCAGTGCAACCAGTTTGACTATGGCTCAATCTGGGGATAAAGAATATATTTATGTTACCAGTGCCGTAGAATCTAGTTTGACCGTATTTGAGACGGATACTGCCACCGGAGAACTCACCTTTGTACAAATATTACGCAGTTTACCTGGTTTAGACTTCTCTAGCGATGTGGTGAGCGATGGAAATCAAGTTTATGTGGCTTCTCAGGATGGTTTTGCCCTAGATCCTGGAGGTATAGCCGCTTTCACCATCAATGATACAGCTAATCTCCAACCAGAACAGTTAAACATCACTTTCAATAATATTGAACAGTTAACCGTCAATACCGGTTCTCAAGGAGATTATATCAATCAAATTAATCCTGCCGATGTCAATACCCTAAACCTCAATACAGGTGGAGGAAGCGATGTTGTTGAACTAGAAGCGATCGCTAATACAACCACCACCACTATCGATACAGCAGATGGCAACGACATTATCACCGTCACCAATAATAATGATGATAATGTTACTTTGAATGTAGATAGTGGCAACGATGATGATACTGTTACCCTAAACCAGGTACAAGGAACCATCAATGTTACTAGCAGCAACGGCAGCAATGAAGTGACATTACAGGATGTGGGTGGAAATGTTACCGTAACTGGTGGAACAGGAAACGATGAAGTTGCGGTTAATAACAGTGTCATGAATAACTTAACTGTTGATACAGACAATGGTGATGATACCGTCGAGTTATTGGAAGTAACTATTGACAATACTGCTTCCCTGACAACTGATGATGGTGATGATACCGTTACCCTAGTTAATGTCATCGGACTCGATACCGTTGACACTGGAGAAGATCCAGATACTGTTACTGTTTCAGGGGTTAATAATAATGGTGAGACAACTACTATTAATACTGGAAACAAAGCTGATGAAGTTACCCTGCGATCGAGTGCTACCGTGGTTAATAACGTGACGGTGAATACTCAAGGCAACACGGATACCATCTTCCTACAAAGTGCTAACGCAGAAGATAAAATTACAGTTCATGGGGGAGGGAATGATGATACCTTCCAAGTGACAGGACAAAATATTGTCAATGGTGCAGATATTATCCTAAATGGAGATACCCACATTAATGGAGATACCCTTAACTTTAATGCGGGTAGTGGCACTATTTTAGCCTTCGACGACAAGGGTAGTCCGGTTGCTGATAATACTCCTACTCCCACTGATGGACAGGTAAAAGTGGATGGTAAGGGACTGATTGAATACAAAAATATGGAATCTATCCCAGGGTTTGATGCTACTTTTGCAACCATCTCTAGTGCTTTAACTATCGACGAAGGGGATAACGTTACCTTCATCGGAGACGCTACCCCTGGTAGCACCTCTGGAACCGCTACAATTACCATTGCATCTGCGGTTTGGCTTTTAACCATTGGGGACACAACTCAATCTATCCCCGTTACCCTCCCCACAGCGAATAACGATGGTAGCGTTGATATTAGCACATCAGTTGACTGGGATACCTTATCCAGTCTTGGAGTGAGTAACGACGGGGTTTATCTGCTTACCCTAGAAGTTACAGATACTGTAGGAACTGTGGCCACTGATTCCACAACTCTTACTGTCAATAATGTCGATCCCGAACTTGATATTAGTCAGCCGCTTAACGATTCGAGCTTTGATGAAGGGGAAAATATCCAATTCCAAGCCACTGTTAGCGATCCCAGTTCCGATACTTTAACCTATAGTTGGAACTTTGGAGACGGGACTATTTTAAATAATGTTCTGCAACCCCTTCATACTTACGAAGATGATGGCGAATATACTGTTACCTTCACCGTGAGTGATGATGATGTAACAGTTACTGAAACCATTGACCGACTAATCATCAATAATGTTGCTCCTACTGCTACCATCGATAACATCAGCACTCCCCAAGAGGAAGGCACTGATATTACAGTGACAGCAAGTGCCACAGATGTGACAGGAGACAACAATAACCTAACCTATTCCTACGAAGTATTTAAGGAGGGTAATGATACTGCCTTTGCTAATGAGTCAGGAGTCAATCAAACCAACTTCACCTTCACCCCTGATGATAACGGTAGTTACCGAATACAACTAACTGTCGATGATCGAGAAGGTGGTAGCATCACCATCAATGAAACCATCACCGTTGAAAATGTTGCTCCCACTGCCACCATTGATAATATCAGCACTCCTCGACTAGAAAATACCCCCATTACAGTGACAGCAAGTGCTAACGATATTGCAGCAGACAAAGATAACCTAACCTACTCCTACCGAGTGTTTAAGGATGATGATGCTGATGAGTTTGCTAGTAGTGGGGATAATGAGGATAATACCTTTACTTTCACCCCTGATAATCTGGCGTGGGGACACGAATACCTGAAAGCCTTACCAGATGACGAAAAGAGCCAA
>NZ_JARVCN010000083.1:0-11272 GCF_038442745.1 Crocosphaera sp. Alani8 | reverse complement strand
AGTTTTAGCCATCGTTCCTCATATCAACTTTTCTTGGTGCAAGATGTGAGTATAACTAGTTTGATCGCCTAACTCATTTACTTAGAACTAATGTACTTAAGTATAAACTACTGCTTCCTCACAATAATTTAGACAGCTAAGAATATTTTTCCAATTTTCAAACTTAATAAAATTTAACATTTAATTTTCGCTAATTTTCGCCAAAAGTAACCCCTGAGAAATTTTTGGGGTAACTATCGTTGTTTGATGGATTGAATTATGATGTTAGTATCGTCTCATTGGGAGGTTTAAGGCATCATAAACCCATGCTGATCCTAGAAAACGATGTATCTATTACTAAGGTATATGAAATTGATTCTAGACCCCTTTATGAAGAAGTTAGGAGATCATTGTGAAGAATGATCATGTAACCTTGATCTTATGAAGGTAAACCGTTACGGCCGCGCTGAAATCCTCACCAATGATCAGATATCTCTATTATTCACTGAAGGACTCATCAAGCCAAGAGATCGCGCCCTATTCGCTATCTGTCTCTACGCAGCCACCCGAATCAACGAAGCTTGTACTTTATTAACCGGGGATGTCATCGGCTTCAAAGGTGTCCGAGATAAACTCGTGATCCGTAGCGTCAACACCAAGGGCAAACGAGACACCAGGGAAATCGACATTCACCGCCGGTTACGAGAGTACCTTGAAGCCTATTGTGCTGATAACTTTAACCCTAAAAACCCTTATCTCTTCCCAGGCCGCCACGGACGGGGACACATTCACAAAGGCAGTGCTGATCTCATCTTGAGAGAAGTCTGCTATCGTCTAGAGTTTGAAGGAGTATCTACCCACAGCTTCCGACGCACCGCTTTAACCCAGATGAGTGATGCTGGTGTTCCTTTACGTCACATTCAAGCTATCTCAGGCCATCGTACTCTATCCGCTTTAGAACGTTATTTAGGTGTCACCGATAAACAGAAACAAAATGCTATTGACTCACTCGAATTTTAAAATGGTTTACCCTCTGAAGTGAGCGAATAACTTAAAATTTCTTGGCTATTAATGCTTATTAGGGTGAGCGTCAGTACAACTGCTTGCTAAGATCAATAAACATTGATCAAACCATTGTGATTTTTATTTATGGTATCGCTGGCTGAAGAAATTACTAAGTTAGAAACAATCCTATCGGAAACTTCTCCCGATTCCCCTACTTATCAAACAATTAAACAATCCCTTGATGATCTCTACAAAGAACGGGATAACCAAACACAATCAGCCACAGATTCACAACAACAATCTTTAGAAAAAGATGGAGCCGTTGAGGATGAGGATAATTCAGTTGATAGTAGTCTTTTTCAGGCTGTTGGGATTCTTAAAGGACGTTTTAAAGCTGAGACGGTTCTGAATGAACAAAAACAAGAAAGACAACTATTTTCCCTTCGTACTCAAGGGAAAAACTATCGACTTCAGATCAAAAAAGATACATTTTTTGCTTTCAAAATACAATTTCAATATCATCCAGACGATCTGGTTTATGTGGCTGTTTATCCCTTTCTAATGTTTATTCCTAGGAAACGACCAGAACTGCGTTTTGAGTTAATTAGTTGGCAGAATAGTCCTTACGAGGGAAAAGAAGAAAACGAGTTTATTTTAAGGGGTCTTTGGCAATTTATTCCCCAGAATCGTCGTCCTCTAATTACTGTGATGAGAAATTGGCGTGAGAAGGAAGAAAGGGATGATTTATTAAAACAAGGTGACGATTTTAAGCCTCTTCATATCCCTATATTATGGAAAGATAGTCCGGTTCCTCCTTATCGTTTTAATCCTAAAGCTGAACAACAACCTGACCGTTATTTTGTACAACTTAAATGTCGATTTATTGCTAAGATGGATTCTTTTGGGGTCAAGGAAGTTTTAGCCGAACCGACAACAACTCATCCTAAATATTTGATGAGTAAAACTAAAATGGAAAAGTTAGCAGCTTTAAAAGAGGAAAAGGAAGAGCAAAAGCGTCAAGATATTGAAGCAGAGAAACAGGTAAGAACAGTTCTGATGTCTATGCTCTTAGAAATTCTTTTAGAGCATAGTTTTTATAAACTATCATCTTTATTAGTAGAGGAACCTATAAAGGTAGAAGAACCTATAAAGAAGGTCAAGAAGAAGAAGAAAAAGAAGAAAAAGAAGAAGAAGAATCAACAATCTATCAAAGAAACTCACGGCTTAGTCGATAAGCATAATCAATTAACTGTTCCTGTCGAACAAGATTCAGATTCAAAACAGGAAGTGCTTAATAAGGATGAGCATTCAGAAGTAGTTAAAACTGATAACCAGAAAGAAGAAGTCATTAAAGAACCCGATGAAAAACAAGAATTGACTTCAAAAGATTCCTCGATTAATTCCCTTCTAGAAAAGGCTAAAGTAGAAGGATTAAATGATACAGAATTTGCTAATTTAATTCAATCTACTAAACAAACCGTCGTCCGTTGGCGAAAAGCCCAATCAAAACCCTCAAGACATTTTAAGGATATTTTTCAACACTGGAAAGTTGAAAATGATCTTTGGTTCTCTAAGACAGATTCTCCTCAATTTAAGTTTAAGTGAATTTTTACTTGACCCATTTTTTGAGTTGGGCATCATATCGCCATTCAAGGTCTAATGGTGGTTGACGTTTTCCATTAGCCCATCTCGAAACCGTAGCCGGACTCACATTCATACGACGAGCTAATTCTGCATGAGTTAACTGTTCATTGGATTCTTCTTGTAAAGACTCTGCTTTTGGTTTTTCTTCATCTATATTACTATCTATACTAATATCTAGATTATCTTCAGCATTAGTATCTATATCAATATTCTGTTGTTCATCCCGATATCGCAGATTTACTTTATCTATATATTTATCTATATTAATATCTAGATAAATATTAATCGCTTTTTCTATACGTTGTTCTAGATTATTATCTAGATAACTATCTATACGTTGTTCTAGAGCATTATTATTCTCAGTATCTAGATTTTCATCTATAAGTCCTAATGACCGTAAGACAAACTGATTTAACTCTGCGCTGGCATTACTATTCTTCTCTCCTACCCATTTCTTAAACTTCTTCCAGGTTTTTTTATCTATCCTGAACGTGGCTAATGTAGTTGTCTCCATATCTATATTATAATCTAGATTATTGTCTATATTATAGACTAAATCTAGACAATAAAAGGATATATACATAATATATAGAAAATGTATATATGAAATTTAGAACGTGCAAGGAAGCGTTCTCACACTCTATTGTGCTGAGTTTGAGTTGTCATGACGACATAACTGTTACCTGCCCACAACATAGTATTTAGGCATCAAAAAGACCATTACTTATTCAAATTGAGCTTATTTTAAGAATTTTTCAAGAGTCTTACGAGTCTCAGACAAGATCCAAAATTGGGGAAGAGTATCTATAATTTCATCTATAATCTCAGGATAATCTCTTAAGCTAAGAGTTAGATGAATTACTGCTTGCTCAAGTTCTTCGGGAACAAATGAAGTATTGATAATATCTTCATACATTGTCAAATCTATTCCTAAATCGGTACATTTTTGATAAACAGGATTGATTTGTTTTTTAAACCTCCTTTCTGCCACTTCAAGCTCCTCATAGGAAATATAGAAGAATAAACTCTCTCTTTCCTCTTCTTCATACTCATCCTCATCCTCAATTTGAAAAAAATTGGAAGCAATAAGAAATCCTTTCAATACCTGAAAGTACATTTTCTCTTGAGACAATTTATATTTAACAGAAAGTTCAGCCGACTTTTTAGAAAGAAAATCTTGATTTAACTCATCAAACATTATCCCTAATAAAAAACTCACCTTAACTTGTCCTTTTTGTTGCTCTATCCATTTTGGAGCCTTCTCCCGAATACTCATCGGAATCTCATCAACAAAAGTGTCCTTAAAGTAATGAAAGCAAATAAGAGAATCTCTGCTGAATTCATGTAAGCCCCACTCTCGGTACTCTTCCATCTCCATCTGGGGCTTCCAATGGGGTTTTCCCCATTTAGCATCTAATTTCTTTCTCCGTTTAGCTTCACCCAAGGGTTGTCCTCTAATTATTATCGTCTCAATTTATGATAAACAGTTAACTATCTCGGATGCAATACATATTTATTGTTTAAAAGTAACAGATTGACAGATCCTGCACCTCCTTTTAAAAAGCGGATGCTTCATGCCCATAACAGATCGTGCTTGTATGTCCCATCTCTAAGTGCTTCATAATTCAGGACACATAAAATGATACGATCTTAAGTAAATCTAAAAAGGGTTTGTCTGATAAGACGATCCACAGTGACCGTAACCAGCAGCCACTTTTTACCCATCTGGGTAGGCTTATTTTTTCACTGGTTCATTCAATGACGAAAACACCCCATTTTCTTAATACTTATTTAATGTCACTCAACGTCACTATTCGTCATTAAACGTCACTGACTCCTACTCAACGTTACTAATTGTTATCAAAAAAGTCACCCCGACTCGGTTTTTGACCCGAATCTGACCCAAAATCGATAACAAATCATGACTATCAACGACGTTTAGTAACGTCCAGTAACGTCGAGTAACGTCCAATAACAAGCTTTTTTTACCTCCCTAGCTGTTTGATTCGACCGATAAGGCTCTCATCTAGGGGATTAGTGGAGTCTCAACCGCGAAAGCTAAGTCAGCGTACTCCATGTACTGACGTTTTGTCACTGCGTTCCAAAAGTCAGTACGGAGTAACTGTCTAGGGGGAGACCCCCTAGAACCCCCCTGGGCAGATGGGAAAAGAGAATTTGTTTTTTTTTTTGATCTCCAAAAGTAGATCTTCATCCCCACAGCTTGATAATATAGACGGCTTAATCTGGGTGATTTCATTACAATTAATACAGATATGACAAACAAGAAGTTATGGGTAAAGCCAAAGGACGTAAAAAGTTAGATCCTAATTATGGAAAGGTTCCATCAAATAAAGGACTACCTGATTTTGGTCATTGGTGGCAAGAAGATGCTTGGAAAGAGGGAGACATTTTAATTCTCACGATAGCCTCTGACAGTAGTGTTTTCCTCGCTACTGAAACTGAACCACAGTTACTTGGTTTTTTCATAAACTGTACTGACGGACGACGACGTAAGGGAGACGCAGAGTTTCCTGATTCAGCAATGGCAGAAAAATTTTTAGACACAATCGCTCTTGTCCACTCTCCTCCTTCTCAGGGGGGCATTAACGTTATCATCACCCTTGACCCAAATAAAGGTTATATCACTTCACAAAGCAACCAGGTTTGTCCTCTGAACATTCAGAATTTTGAGTACGAGACAGATATAGAGAATCCCAATAATACAGTGAAGTTATTGGAAAGTATGAAGTTAAGGGACAATTACAAACGAATCCTTTTTGCGGCGGCTCGTTAAAAAACTAACTCCACCTCATCCCAAAAACTTGATAACTGATAACGGCTAACTTGATCCAAAAACTCAACCAACACCTCGGAGAGCTTCTCAGATACTGAGACGATCCTCCCTATCTTCCTGTTGGCTTGAGTGATGATCTCCATCCCCACTTTTAATGGCGTTGTCTGATCGGCACCAGGGGTCGACTTATCGTATACGGTCTGTCGTGCCACCGGGTCAAAAGTCCCCTTATTCGGGGGTGGCACCACAGACGTTACTCCATCTCCATTGGAACGAGAGGTCGACTTACTGTATACGGTTTGTCGTGCCACTTGATTCTCTTGTGCCATTTCTCTGCTTTCATCAGACACCATAGAATATTCCTTATCTTTGGTCAGCCAATAATTAAATATCGCCTCACGGATTTGATTCGACAGCAGATCCACTACCTTATATATAAATTGTCGTTGGCCATTAATCGTTCGCCGTTCAGTGCGTTTGAGATCATAGCCAATTAAATTAAGGAGTTGTCGTGTCACTTTAATAGAAGGGACAGTCATCTCTCCCGTTTTCGGGTTCGCCGTCGGCTGACAAATAGAGATCCCCAAGACGGTTTTAATTTCTTCTGTATTGTGAATGGCCAAGTTAGCCCGTTTAATTAGATCCTCATCCGTGGCCATAAATTCCCGATTGAAGTCCACTAATCCAAGAACATCTAACGCTTCTAATCCCTTCACTTTATTAATTTTTGTCACCCGATTCAGATCTGGGACAAAGGCCGCCCCCTCATTATTCTCTAATAGGGTTTTTACTTTAGCCGTGTCTTTGGCTTCGATAAACTCACGCCCCATCGTCAGATGATAATGAAGCTTCAACTTAGGATGTAACCCTAGGCCATCCGCTCTGGCGATTTCTTGGGTTACTTGTCCATACTTTTGCTTGAGTTTATATCGTCCTAGTTGTGCTTTTTCTTCTTTGGTTTTAATGATAGTCTCTTCAAGACGTTTAGCCTCATTAGGCTCAATATCTTGGGCTTTAACCTGTCGAGAATAAATCTCTTCCTTAACCTCATCTCTATTATCGGTTAGACTCTTCCTTTCCGCTTTTCTCTCCTCTTTATCTAAACAATCTGACCAATGATAACGTCGATGGTTTTGGGCATCTAATAAAGCATAAACCGTCTCTCGATAGGTTTTCATTTGTCGATTTATTCTCGCTCCCATTTTCGCCCATGTCTTCATACAAACTGAGTCCATAGGAGCATCTATATTTTCTACACAAAGATAATCAAAATCCTTTAAGTATTTTAAAGTTAGCTCACACTTTTTATTTTCCCCTCGCATTAAATGGACGGCATTGGTTGACCCATTTCCCACTAAGCCAATATTACTAATTTTATTAACATAAATAAATCTCGGTACGTTATCCCTTAATCTCCATAGGAATTGGACAATATTGGTCGGACTAATGGCTCCCGTGGATAAACACCAAACTTCATCAAAATGGTCTTTAAAATCTAAACTTACCCCACTGACAATGGAAGGAGAAGCCACCACAAACTTATATTTTTGAAACAAGGTATTTAAGTCGGACTTCCCTTCACAAGCAGGGTGTCCTTTTTCTGTTAAGGTATCACTGTCATATCTTAAGATATAGTCCTGGGTAAATTCTGAGAGTAATCGATTTTCAATGGCTATGGTTCCGTTCTTAGACTCTGGCTTCTGAGCCGCAGTTAAGATTAATAACTTTTTCCCTGACTTGGCTTTTTTCATCAGTCTTGAATGCCATTCTAATTTGGAAGAGAAAGTAAAATAATCCCATCCTTCATGTTGATAGTCATTGACCATAATATAAGGGTCAACCTCTTCATCTAATAACCCTTGAACAAACTTAATGCTCTCATCGGAGAGGTCAGCATCAGCCAAGATTATTTGATAAGCTTGGTTTAAAAGTTTTTTCAGTTGCTTGAGAACTTGGACACGATATTCTTTAATGTCGGTTTGACCATTTAGGGTATGCCAGATAACCTGTTCACACTCATCTAAAATAACGATAGGTTCCACCCCTCGCCAATGGTCTGCGTCAAAACCTTTATATTTTGGTCTTAAAGAATCCGTCACCAAAGCATATCCTAAAACCCGTCCTTGTTCGTCTGTTTCGGTTCGATAAGGAACTCCTAACCGTTCCCCTAATGCTCTGGCTAAATTTTCTAGGTGGGAGAGAATGAAAATTGGCCGCCCTTTCTTGATAGCTCTACGACAACGACGGGATAACTGTTCTGTTTTGCCTGTGTTTTGAGGCCCTTTGATGCCCACTAATCTATTATCGGGAATTTCAACGCTGAAGTAACGTTGATTAACCTTGACAGAGGGTAAGTAGGTTAAATAGTCTGTTTCAACCTGATTTCCTAACCATTCATCGAAGGGGATAGCGTTATCTAAGATTTCTTGAACTTTCTTGTGGCCATGATTGGCTGCTACATCATCGATGCCTTTGCCCAGTTCCCGATCCCAGACAGCGACTAATGGCCGTCCCCCTTCATTTTTAATGGCTTTCCCTAAGCGTTTGATGCCTTCAATTACGGCTTTAATGGATGATGGTTTAAGATCCCCCATGTCTAGTGTGATGATAACTAAACGGTCAGCTACGAGGGCTTTTAGTTGGGGTATTAATTCATAGCGTTTTGATAAGACGTTCCATTTTGCCCCACAGGTGCAGCCAAACAGAGAAACTGAGGCATTACCCCCTGAGAGGGTACAAAGGGCTTTCTTGGCTCCTTCATCGAGGACTAGGGGGATTATTTTGTTTTGGGTAAACCATGGCCAAAATGCCTGATCTTCCTCTGGAGGGGTCAGGTCATATTTAAGGGCGATATTTTCCCGAATCTCTTGGGGGACGGGGGGAAGGTAGGGAACGTCGCCGATTCCTGCTTGAGCGTAATATCTTCCCGTTCGCGTTCCATTATCAAAGAAACCAAAAAGCTTACTTTGCCAGGGTTCTCCCGTTTCTTGGAAGAAGGTAGCCCCAAGGAGGTTTGGTTTAGCCTGATGACTAAATCGGGTATATTTCCAGCCCAGGAGGTCATACAGGGGTGTTCCCATCACTTCTTTGGTGATGGGGTCAATTTCGATGTCAGGGCTGATTTTGACCGCTAAATTGAAAACGTTAGTGGCGATCGCACTTAAGTTGATAAATTCCTGCTTAATTTTTGCGGTATCCATTCACCCAGTCCTCTTGTGGTGGTACACAAGGGGGTTTTCTGAGTCTTATTACTTAGTCAATGTCAGAAACACACGAAAAAGCGGTAAACTTCAAAATGGTAAAAGATTTTTGTTAGGGAGAGGGTTCCCCCTTTTTGTGAAGTAATCATTACTGCTTTTTGAACTAGGCAGTAGCCTTGGTTTCAACTACTAAGTATTTAAAACTTCATTAAAGGCAACCCCCCTATTTTTTTGGCCAGTAATATATAGAAGAGATTTTAATTCTTTGTAGGGATCTCTACAACTAAATCAATAAGAAACGTTTATGAATTATCTGCCTAACCGCATTTAACCCTAAATATCTAGACTAAATCAATAATTTTGAGTAAGATCATTAACTATTAAAGTCTAATCATCTATTACATCAGGGATACTCAAACTCACTTCAGGATGAGTATCGAGGTCAAGATTTCTCCTTTTCTTGTCTATCAAGATTTCATGACATTTATCTCCCCCATCCCCAGACCCAGGACTCAACATGGACAGACTGGCGATCGCACCACGAACTTGATCCGGTTGAACCTCTAAATATTTTTGAAGCTGTCCTAAATTTCTGTGGCCACTCACCTCCTGGATCACCCTCAACGGAATCCCTCCATTACTCATCTGGGTTAAGGCCGTCCTTCGGAAGCTGTGAGTCGATGCCCCAACAATTCCCACACTGATACACGCTTTCCTGAAGATTCTAGATGCGCTATCCGGTTGTATATGCCCTTCTAACCTGCCAGGGAATAAATACCGAGAGGCGCGATCTATCCCGTAGTTGGTTAACAGTACCCTTAAATCCTCAAACACTGGGATAGTTCTGGTGGCCAATTTCCCCTTAGTGTTCTGCTTCCTAAAGATGATCTCCTCCATGACACGGCCACGACGATCATAGACATCCGTTGTCCTTAAAGTACAAGCTTCATTAATTCGACACGCCGTAAACAACATCACCCCAAACATCACCCGATCTCGTTCAAGCTTCAACCCGTCAGAGAATAATATCTGGATCTCTTCTATGGTTAAAATCTTGGCTCGGCCATGTCCGTTAACTTTCAATTTAACCCTTCTATATAAGCAGTATTTGAGAAATCCTATCATCTAAGGACTGAAAGTCAAAAATAAACAATAATGAAGGATAATTTATTCCATAACATTAAAATTAACGTTTATTCTCACACTTATTCAAAATTTAACCACCTAACTCCTATATCCTAGGTTAGGTGATCATAGTAGTATTGTATATCTAAATTATTTTATCATTGCTTTATAAGAATAACGACAAGTGGCTGAAACTCTTATTATTCCGTTCACCACTACCCCTATCATACTGAATGAAAATGAACTCATTAAACCTGAATAATGATATTTTAGACGTTGCCGTTATTGGAGCCGGACCAGGTGGACTTGCTGTTGCTCATGCTTTAGCAAAATTAGGATTTTCCGTCGGCATTTTTGAAAAGGCTAAAATTTTACGTCCCATTGGTGCGGCGTTAGGATTAGCAGATATGGGTTACAAAGCCCTAGCCGATATTGATTCAGATTTAGCTACTCAGGTAAGGAAACTAGCCGCCAATCCTCAATATCAACTATTGATCAGACCTAATGGAGAAGTTCTTTTCGCTGATGACTCTCCCTTGGCAGGAACTAATTTTACTTGGTTAGCATGGTATAGTCTTCAAACTTGTCTTCGTGATAGTTTATCGACCAATGTATCTTTATATCTCAATCATTCTTTGATTAATTTTACTTACGATTCTAATTCCTGTGTCAGATTACAATTTAAAAAACAAACTGATGTTTGTGCCAGATTACTTATCGGTGCTGACGGTTATAAATCCTGTGTTCGAGCTATAACTGTAGGAGATGGTTCTCCTCTTTATACCGGAACAATGACATGGCGAGGTATTTTTCCACGTCAAAAGCTAACTCTTGATTTTCCATTCAGTCAAGGTTTTGGCTTTCAACTAGTTGTGGGAGAAGGGAAAAACTTTTGGATTATGGATGCAGGTGATGATTTAATCGCTTGGGGTGCTACTGCGTTACAAGAAAGTCCAGAAAAAAGCTCATCTGCGCACTTAAAGGTACAAGAGGTTTTTGCCCATTGGCTTCCTGTGATCAATCATTTCATTCAGCCTACTGAACCTAAGGCGATCGTCGAAACAGGAGTTTTTGACCGAGAACCAGTAGCACAATGGGGAGATAATCAGTGTGTAACATTATTAGGAGATGCGGCTCATCCAATTAGACCTTCTCTTGGTTTAGGTACTACTTTGGCTTTACAAGATGCTGTAACTTTGGCCAGGAATCTTGCTGACATAACGCTTACTGATATAGAGAGACTTGGGTTAGCAATACAGAATTATGAAAGGGAAAGAATGGCAGTAACTACACCCTTATTAGAGAAAGCAAGACAAGGGGGTTATGATTCCCATGCAGAAGATCAAGCAGATCGTTTAAAGATTGCCTTTGAAACTCAACTTGCTTCTGTTCGCTCAAAATAAAACAAAAGGCGTTGCTGAATAAGGGTCTGATTTTTCACAACTTTCGTCAAGTTATACCAATTTCAAAAACTTAGCCTGCATTATTCATGAGAGAATTAAGAACAAGCATGAAAGCCTTATGC
>NZ_JARVCN010000082.1:0-11307 GCF_038442745.1 Crocosphaera sp. Alani8 | reverse complement strand
CAAGCCCTTGCCTGGACTAGATTTAGTCGATGCGACATTTTTGCGTCGCTCCCTCAGTGATCGGAGTTGGGGTTTAAATGGTTTTTAACTTTGAAACAGCGATCAAACAAACAATGGGCAATCCTTTGGGCTGCCCCAGGAGCTCCCAGACGTTTTTGACCATTCTCGACAATCTTTTCTAATTGTTTGGGATTGTCCATTAACTCCTTTAAAGTGTGTCCCACTTCTTGCGGTGTATCTACCAAGGTAAAAGAACAACCTAAAAGACGGGTTTGATTCTGGGCAAATTTTCTAGTGAACTGCGGTCCCTTACCAGGAAAACTAATAACAGGTTTACCCAAACCCACAAATTGTTCTGTGGCAGTGCCGGCCATGGCTATGCCCACATGGGAGAATTGTAAACAAGATCCATAGGCCTGTTGACTCAGAATTAAATCAGTTTGATTGTGGGTAAATAAAATAGCCTCATCATCTCCTAGAGGTAAATTTTGCTTGTTATTAGCTTTTTTTTGCCAACCACCCTCGATCAAATCCTCTTGAAAGGGAATGGAATTGAAACTCGGGGTAATAGCGGCTAAAAATAATAGCGATCGCTGAGAGAAAGCTTGTTTAATGTTCTCCACAGCTTGCAGTATCAATTGCCAATTATATTGCGCTTCTGGCATTCTCGAACCAGGTAACAAAAGAATAATCAAAGTTTCCTCTTCTGAAGGAAAAGTTAGAGATGGTTGAACAGAAAAACTATCCATCATGGGATTACCCAAGTCATAGACGGGAATGGAGAATCCCCGCAAAATTTGAGCGGTAAGGCTATCTCTGACAAAAACACCACGACAATGAGAACGATTCATTAACCAGCGTTCCCAAGGAAAAAACATCGATCCTAGCCAACGATCGAGCAGGGATGTAGAATTTAACCACCCCTTTTCATCTCGTAGATAATATTCTGATTTAGCGGTTGCCACAAAGGCAAACTCACCTCCACCAACCCAGGCTAATAATAGGGGAAGAATATCACCTACTGCTAGAATTTTTCCACCTTTTTCTGCCCATTCTTTTATAGTTAAATATTGATTATAAGTAAGGATCAATAATCCATCATTAATATCCCTTCGTAGTTGATTAATATCTTGATTAAACCCTCCTGATGGCATGGTTTTTACTGCACCGATTACAGGAATATTTGCTTTCTTGTAGGCGTAACCTTCCCCCACTAAGGGTAATGCAGAAATTTTCTTAATATGGGGAATTTCTCTTAAAGCTTTAACGATAGAAACAGCAATAACATCTTCTCCATGACCATTACTAATAACTAAAATTTCTCTACCCATAACTATTAACTCATCAAAAATTCTATCATCTGAAAATCTTCTTCTGAATCAATTTCCACTGCAGCCATTTCACTCATAACATAGAGAGATATTTTACCACCGAGTCTGTTTTGGGTTTCTTTGAGTACCCACGGTTTAAAGATATAAATTGAACCATTTTCTACATATTGGGGGTTCATATCTTGACGACGAGGACGGTGACGATAATCGTAGTTAATAGACTTAGCATCCCCGTCAACTTCTTCCCAGATAAAGCGATGGGAAGGGGAAACCGATAAGAGAGAGTCTGCTTGATCTTTTTTTAGTTTAGCGATCGCTTGATCGATTTCTGCACCTGTTCTCACGGGGGAAGTACATTGTAAAAATACCAAGAAGTCTAGGTTAATATTTTTACTTTCTAAAGTTTGCAAGGCATGAATCAAAGCAGACTCAGAGGAAGCCGTATCATTAGCCAACTCAGCCGGACGATGGATGATTTTTGCGCCGTATTCCTGAGAAATAGCGGCAATTTCTTCATTGTCTGTAGAAACGTATACTTGATCAACCGAGGTAGATTGTTGAGCATCCTCGATAGAGTGAGCAATCAAGGGTTTTCCTGCCAAAAGACGAATGTTTTTGCGGGGAACTCCTTTTGAGCCTCCACGGGCTGGAATAAGAGCAACGGTTGTCATAGTCACACCTTTTAGATTAATAATAACAGCAGAGCAACACTTATGATTTTAGATTCCTTAACCTTGATGCTTACTAATAACCCACCATCCCACGACACAGTGTCAAAAGAAACCTGTACCTTAGCAGCGATCGATATTGGCACAAATTCTATTCACATGGTAATTGTAGAAGTTGACAAAACTCTACCTGCTTTTACCATTATTTCCCGGGAAAAAGATACGGTACGCTTAGGAGAGCGAGATCCCAAAACAGGCAATTTAACAAAATCTGCCATTGCTCGTTCCCTTGCTTCTCTGCGACGATGTAAAGAATTAGCAAAAAGTTTTGGCGTAGAGCATATCATCGCAGCGGCTACCAGTGCCACCAGAGAAGCACCCAATGGGTTAGATTTCATTTGGCAAGTACAAGAAGATATTGGCATCACCATCAATTTAATTTCTGGGTACGAAGAAGCCCGTCGCATCTATTTAGGGGTGTTATCGGGGCTAGATTTTCAGGAAAAACCCCATGTAATCATCGATATTGGCGGCGGTTCCACGGAAATCATCCTGGCTGATGCCCAAGAACCCAGATTTTTGAGCAGTACCAAAGTAGGGGCTGTTCGTCTCACTAATGAGTTTATCACCAGTGATCCCATCAATGAGACAGAATTAACCTATTTACAGGCTTATGTGCGAGGAATGCTGGAACGACCGATCGATGAACTGAGAGGCAAACTGCAACCAGGAGAAATAGCCAATGCGGTAGGAACTTCAGGAACCATTGAGACTTTAGTTGGTATCCATGCGATGCAAAATTTAGGGGAATTACCGAGTCCCTTGCAAGGATATGAAATGAGTCGTCAAGATCTCAAAGATATGGTTCAACAATTTATTTCTTTGACCTACGAAGAACGGATTAATATGTCAGGAATGTCTGAAAAAAGAGCCGAAATTATTGTTGCTGGTGCGGTGATTCTTTTAGAAGCTATGACTATGTTAGGTCTGGAGAGCATTACTATTTGTGAAAGAGCATTAAGAGAGGGCATGATTGTCGATTGGATGTTAAATAATGGGTTAATTGAAAGTCGGTTAAGTTTTCAAACAGAAGTACGTAAAAGAAGTGTTTATAAAATTGCCCGTAAGTATCAGGTTGATCTCGATTATGGCAAACGAGTTGGGGGCTTTGCGGTGAGTTTATTCGATCAACTTTGGGGGACGCTTCATGCTTGGGGAAAAAGGGAAAGAGAATTATTGTGGTCAGCGACGGTTTTACATAATTGTGGGGTTTATATTAGCCATTCGGCACACCATAAACACTCTTATTATTTAATTCGTCATGCGGAATTATTAGGGTTTACGGAAATGGAAATAGAAACTATTGCTAATATTGCTCGTTATCATCGAAAGAGTTCTCCTAAAAAAAAGCACGATGCTTATAGTAAGTTACCTGATAATTATCGGAAGCAAATTAAACACTTAAGCGCAATTTTACGTATTGCTGTTGCTTTAGATCGTCGACAAATTGGAGCGATTAAAGAATTTCATTGTAAATATGATGAAGAGTATAAAAAGCTTCACTTACACCTCATTCCTTCTAACGATAAAGACGATTGTACTTTAGAATTATGGAGCTTAGATTGTAAAAAAGTTGTTTTTGAAGACTTACACGGTTTAAAAATTGTGACAACTTTAGAATCAAAAATTTCATAAATTACTCTATAATCACCGACACGATAACGATAATAACTTGATAAGTTACCTTTCAAATTTTTGATATTTGGGTAAGTATACGGATTAACTTTTAAAAGATCAAAACAGCGATCTAATTTTTTTTGTAATGAACCAGAAGCAGATTCAAAAAAAGCTTGAGCATCAACACTAATTAGAACAGTATAACTCATATTTTCATTTGAGTTGTTCAATTGATAGTGAGAGAACTGTAAGTAATAAGTGTTATCGCTAAAGTTAATAAGTTCGTGCTAATATCCCTAAATCTGAATGTAAAAAATGATACATTATAAATTGACAATAATTGATTTAGGTTCGGGAATATCTTCCCCATCTTCTAGTAACATCAATAAATGAACCCTAACTGCTTCTTTAATTTTCTGTATCGCTTCTTCTTGACTGTCACCATGTGCCATAATTCCTAATTCTAAACATTTTGCTAAATAAGAATTATCTTCTGATGAAATTTCAACTAAATAAGAATATTTTTTAGTATCTTCTGAAATATTACTCATTTTTTATATTGATAATTGTTTACCATAATCTTGTTATAGGATAATTATCAAACATAGAATCAAGACTCAGGATAGTTAAATTTTCAGCTATTGCTTGAGCAATTAATAAACGATCAAAAGGATCTTTATGATTAAAGTCTAGCTGTTCTAGTATATCTAAATGTTGAGGAGTAATTGCTAGTAAACTTATATCATTATCATACATTTGTTCTCTTACTAAATCAGATATAGACAATTGTAATTTAAGTTTACCAATACTAACTTTAATTGTTATCTCCCATAAACTAGCAATACTTAAAAAACGTTCGTTTGTTTGGTTTTCAATTAACGTTCTAGCATTTTGACTCAACTTTGAGCTACCATCAATAAACCACAGAAAACTATGAGTATCAAGTAATAATTTCATGGTGTATATTCATGAAAATCATTTAAAGGTTCATCAAAATCATCTGACATTTCAATTAAACCTTTTGCACTTCCGAATTTTGGTCTAGGTGTTTTTGATTTTAACGGTAAAATTTGAAACGGTTGTCCATCATTACTGATAATAATAATCTCTTCTCCTTGTGATGCTTTGTGAATTAATTCTTCTAATTGCTTAGTTGCTTCTTTTAAGTCAACTTTTTGCATATTATTCCTCTTTAATTTAATTTGATACATCTAAACTTAACTATAACTCATTTTTACAGTTTTTATATTTTCAAGATTAATCTTTACTATCATAACTAATTGTTTAAAATAGAAATGCGATTTCTATTTATATTATCTATTTTCTTTCACCAAAAATAAAATCAAATACATTTAATAGTCAATTTGTCAATACTAAAATAAATAATTTTTGTAACTAAAAATTCGAGTAAACACTCAGTAATTTTGTCAATATTTGTAACAAAATATTTCATTTTTCTTTACAAAATGTGTCAAAACACTCGGTGAATACTCTATTGGGCCTCGTTTTCTGATAAAAAGACATACAGTGCTAATTAATTTTGGCGAGCAATCTTCTTAGCCGATGTTGCAAGATTTCCCACCGTTTCAGACCATCATAAAAACAAAGGAGAAATACCATATATGTTTACCAACGTCAAGTCCACCATTCGCCATATCGTTCCAGATGGAACAAGTGGTCGTTCTTTGCTAAAGGTGGTCTATGTGGTGTTAGAACCTCAGTATCAGAGTTCCCTTTCCGCAGCAGTTAATGCTATTAATAAAGATAATCCTAAGTTAGCTATCGAAATCAGTGGCTATTTAATCGAAGAACTTAGAAACCCCGAAAATTACGAAGAATTTAAGCGAGATGTAGCAGAAGCAAACTTATTTATTGCTTCTTTAATATTCATCGAAGATTTAGCAGATAAAGTGGTTGAAGCAGTACAGCCCCATCGTGATAATATAGATGCGATTGTGGTATTCCCTTCAATGCCCCAAGTAATGCGCTTAAATAAGTTAGGTAGCTTTTCCATGGCCCAGTTGGGACAGTCCAAAAGTGCGATCGCCCAGTTTATGCGCAAACGCAAGGAAAATTCTGGGGCAAGTTTCCAGGATGCTATGTTAAAGTTATTGCGGACACTGCCTCAAGTGCTTAAGTATCTTCCGGTGGAGAAAGCGCAAGATGCTCGCAATTTTATGTTAAGTTTCCAATATTGGTTAGGTGGTTCTTCTGAGAACTTAGAAAACTTTTTAGTAATGTTGGCCCATAAATACTCTTATCCTGATCTATTTGAAGATAAACAGGTTGAGTACAAAGATCCTGTGGTTTATCCTGACATGGGAATATGGCATCCTTTATCCATGCAGATGTTTGAAGATGTCCCTTCCTATATGGAATGGTATAACAGTCGTAGCGACATTTCCGACGACTTAAAAGATCCTCTGGCCCCTTGCATTGGAATTATTCTACAACGAACCCATCTTGTCACAGGAGACGACGCACATTATGTGGCAATGGTGCAAGAGTTAGAATGTATGGGGGCAAAAGTGCTACCTGTGTTTGCAGGAGGATTGGACTTCTCTAAACCTGTAGAAGCTTATTTCTCTGACAAGAGTATTAAAGGTGTGGAAGCAGTTCCCATAGTCGATACAGTGGTATCATTGACAGGGTTTGCCTTGGTGGGTGGTCCGGCGCGTCAAGATCATCCCAAAGCCATAGAATCATTAAAACGCCTCAACCGTCCCTATATGTGTGCGTTACCCTTGGTATTCCAAACCACCCAAGAATGGGAAGAAAGCGATCTGGGGTTACATCCTATCCAAGTTGCTTTGCAAATAGCCATCCCTGAGTTAGACGGTGCCATCGAACCCATTATACTCTCAGGACGGGACGGAAACACAGGACGGGCGATCGCACTTCAAGATCGTATCGAAGCAGTGGCCCAACGGGCGATGAAATGGGCTACCTTAAGGAAAAAGCCTAAACTAGATAAAAAAGTAGCTATTACTGTGTTTAGTTTCCCTCCCGATAAAGGAAATGTGGGAACTGCAGCTTATTTAGACGTATTTGGGTCTATTTACCAGGTAATGAAGGCTTTACAGGGAAATGGTTATGATCTTCAAGATCTACCTGATACTCCCAAGGAACTGATGGAAGCGGTCATACACGATGCACAAGCTCAATACGCTTCTCCTGAGTTAAATATAGCCCATCGTATGTCCGTGGAGCAATACGAACGCTTAACCCCCTATTCTGTGCGTTTGGAAGAAAACTGGGGACCCCCACCAGGACATTTAAACAGCGATGGACAAAATTTACTCATCTATGGGAAACACTTTGGTAACGTCTTTATTGGGGTTCAACCAACCTTTGGTTACGAAGGAGATCCCATGCGGTTACTGTTCTCAAGATCCGCTAGTCCTCATCACGGGTTTGCTGCTTATTACACCTATTTAAACCAAGTTTGGAAAGCAGACGCAGTGTTACATTTCGGAACCCACGGATCACTGGAATTTATGCCAGGAAAACAGATGGGAATGTCTGGTGAATGTTATCCTGATAGTCTCATTGGAAGCATTCCTAACTTATACTATTATGCTGCCAATAATCCCAGTGAGGCGACAATTGCTAAACGTCGCAGCTATGCAGAAACCATCTCCTATTTAACACCACCGGCTGAAAATGCAGGGTTATACAAAGGACTGAAAGAATTAAGTGAGTTAATTTGTTCTTATCAAACCTTAAAAGATGGGGGTCGGGGTATTCCTATTGTTAACACCATCATGGATCAATGTCGCTTAGTGAATTTAGATCAGGATATTGATCTTCCTGATACCGATGCTAAAGACATGACCCAAGAAGAACGAGATAATATCGTCGGTTTGGTCTATCGAAAATTGATGGAAATTGAATCTCGTCTGCTTCCTTGTGGACTCCATGTTGTCGGTAAACCTCCCACCGCAGAAGAAGCGATCGCCACTTTGGTAAACATAGCATCTTTAGACCGAGAAGAAGAAGAAATTACCTCCTTACCTCGCATTATTGCTGATAGTTTAGACCGAGATATTGAGGAAGTCTATCAGAACAGCGATCGGGGTATTTTAGAAGATGTGGAACTGCTACAACAAATCACTTTAGCAACCCGTGAAGCAGTAGCCTCTTTAGTAAAAGCCCAGATAGATGCAGAAGGAAGGGTATCTCTTGTATCTAAACTAAACTTTTTCAACTTAGGTAAAAAAGCCCCTTGGGTGGAAACTTTACACGATTTAGAGTACACCAATGTCGATCAAGATAAGTTAAAACCCCTGTTTGAGTACCTAGAATTTTGTTTAGAACAGGTTTGTGCCGATAATGAATTAGGAGGGTTACTAAAAGCATTAGAAGGGGAATATGTATTACCTGGTCCCGGTGGTGATCCTATCCGTAACCCCAACGTTTTACCTACTGGTAAAAACATCCATGCGTTAGATCCTCAGTCTATTCCTACTTTAGCTGCGGTCAAGTCGGCAAAAATAGTTGTAGATCGTTTAATTGCCCGTCAAAAAATTGATAATGGTGGTAATTATCCAGAAACTATTGCTTGTGTATTATGGGGAACTGACAATATCAAAACCTATGGTGAGTCTCTGGCACAAATTATGTGGATGGTAGGAGTTAAACCCGTACCCGACGCATTAGGACGAGTCAACAAATTAGAGTTAATTTCCCTTGAAGAGTTAGGAAGACCTCGTATTGATGTGGTGGTCAACTGTTCTGGCGTATTTCGTGACCTGTTTATTAACCAAATGAACTTATTAGATCAAGCGGTTAAAATGGCAGCAGAAGCAGACGAACCTATCGAAATGAACTATGTTCGTAAACACGCAATACAGCAAGCAGATGACATGGGAATTAATCTCCGTGAAGCTGCTACCCGTATTTTTTCCAACGCTTCCGGTTCCTATTCTTCTAACGTTAACTTAGCGGTAGAAAATAGCAGTTGGGAAGAAGAAAAAGAACTGCAAGATATGTATCTCAACCGTAAAAGTTTTGCCTTCGATTCAGATAATCCTGGTGTCATGAAAGATAACCGTAAAGTGTTTGAATCAGCGTTAAAAACGGCAGATGCAACCTTCCAAAACTTAGATTCTTCGGAAATTAGTTTAACGGATGTCTCCCATTACTTCGACTCTGATCCCACAAAAGTTGTCGCAAAGTTACGGGATGATGGAAGAAAACCCTCTGCTTATATTGCAGATACAACCACTGCTAATGCACAGGTTCGTACCTTATCTGAAACCGTCCGTTTAGATGCACGTACCAAGTTATTAAACCCTAAATGGTACGAAGGAATGTTATCTCATGGTTACGAAGGTGTGAGGGAACTTTCTAAGCGGTTAGTGAATACAATGGGATGGAGTGCAACCGCAGACGCAGTAGATAACTGGGTGTATGAAGACGTTAATACCACCTTCATTGAAGACGAAGAAATGTGTAAACGTCTGATGAATTTAAACCCTAATTCTTTCCGTAAAATGGTCGGTACATTACTAGAAGTTAACGGACGAGGTTATTGGGAAACCTCCGAAGAAAACTTAGAAAGATTACAGGAGTTGTATCAAGAGGTTGAGGACAGAATTGAAGGAGTAGAATAAGATAGTAGGGTGGGCATTGCCCACCTTACTTATTTAATTAAGTTTAAGATAATTTAGTAATGGCAGAATTACCACCAGAAATTACGATAACTGTTCTAGAATTACAACGACAACTATTATCAATTATTCACAAAACAACAGCAACCGCTTTTATACTTCTAGAAAGTTATGGAGAAACAGAACAAACCATTGTTTCCCTTAATGATCTTGATAATATTAGAGAAAGGGCAAATACTTATTATTCACGATTTTATACACTACTATTAAGGATTGCCGATTCTCAACCTATAGCCAGTAATGCTATGCTAGAGTTATTAGAACGTTCTATCGAGGAAGCACAAGCTAATATTGCAGCATCAGAAGCAACCATTAGAGAAGAAAAAAGGAATTGGAATTTACCATGACACAAGAACCATTTACCCCTGATATGGAACAAATTAAAGCAACATCAGCTAAAGTTAAAGCACTTTGTCAGCGTATGGATGCCGAGATTTTAGTTTTAGATGATATTATTGCTCAATTAGAGGAAGAAAATAGACGTTCTCCTTTATATCAATATCGCTTGAATAAAGCCAAAAGATTATTAAATAGTAACATTCGTGTTAAGTAAAATTGAAAAATTATAGCACATTAGACTATTTTTTATCTCTTAAATATCCTATCTCAATTTATCCCGAAGATGAAGGAGGATATACTGCTTTAATTCCTGATTTACCAGGGTGTATGACCCAAGGAGAAACCTTAGAAGAAGTTGTTATTAATATTGAGGAAGCAAGAGAATTATGGATAGAAACGGTTTATAATAGTGGCAAGAAAGAAATTCCTTTACCTTCCAGGAAATAATTAATATTTTTAATTGAATAAGGTGCATTAATGAAGTTTAATGCGCCCTACAAAATAGCTAAAGATTAACTGTTGTACATCCCCTCTTGGAACCAAATGGTGTAGATACTTTTCCGCATATTTTCAAGGTAAAATTCCCGAAATTAACCGAAAATTCGACTTCTGCTTTAAAGCCTCGTTTGCCTCCCCCAATTTTAACCGAAGCATTATTAGGTGTCAGCGTTACCTTACCTAAGTCCACATCCCCAACAGGAGTTTCAAGCGTAGCAACAACTTCAATACTATCGTTCCTAACAGTCCAACACGCTTTTATCGTACATCCACCATAAGATATAAGGTCTATACAACCTGCGACTGCTGCTACTTTTTCAATATAGCTGTCATTCAAAACATCACCATCGATTAACTCTATGTCAGGCATTTTCTTCTCCTTTCAAATATAATTTTGATTGTTCAGTTGAGTCTCATCCTGAACATACCAATTGTAAGAGAAATTTTAATTAAAATGGTGCTTTTAAAAGTTATGTGAAGTCTGATAAAGACGGAACTTTTCTAAACAATCTTTACAAAAGACGGATTTTAGATGACAATGGCTGATAAAGACTGAAGTATAACTATGAATTCTCAAGATTTAGTGAGCTACTTAGATGAGTTAATCTTCTCTTCCACAGGCAAACATATCGATAGTCTACAAGTCGCTATATTGAAAGGTGTCTTAAACGGTCAAAAATACGCTAACATTGCAAAAGATTATAACTGTAGTAAAGGTCATGTTAAAGATGAAGCTTATAAACTTTGGCAACTTCTATCTGATACTTTAGGAGAAGATATTAATAAATCTAATTTTCGTGCAACAATTGAAAGATTAGGTATTGCAAATAATAATTCTAAACTTTTTAACCCTGTTCAAATTGGTGAAATTAATGTTTTTCCTAATTCTGCTACTGATATTGAAGACAATGATGATATTATTAACGATGATAAAATTATAGTAGAAGCAATAGAAAAGAAAACGAAAAGAAAAATGATTCCTAGATTAGTTAAATTAGGATTAAATGCAGAACAAATTGCAGAAGCATTAGAGGTGAACTACCCACGCATTCCGCTGCGCTTCATGCGGGGCTTCTAACTTCGTTGGGGATTGCGTCTGACAAAACCGAAGTTTTACCAGTC
>NZ_JARVCN010000081.1:9284-11328 GCF_038442745.1 Crocosphaera sp. Alani8 | reverse complement strand
GTTTGGCCTAAGTTTTCGCAGCGAGTGACCCCTGGCTTTTTGAGAAGATACCATATTCTCTGAAAATATTACTCATAACAATTTTTAATTATCCCTGATCAGTTGTTTGCCTCTCACAGCACAGATGTTTATATTGTAGGGGTCAAGGGTGGTTGAACCCTATGGGGATGTTTAGCCAGACTAAGAGCAATTTGTATAAAGCTCGGCTTAACAATATTCATTATTATTCTTAAACATAAGATGATATAATGATTTCTTTGTTATAATAGTTTTGGTAAGATTAACTATAATTGTTGGAGGAGTTTCCCGCCACTGTGTTCACAACTGTTAGACCAACTAGACCCCAACCTGCGATCGCACTACCCAAAGACTTATTTTGTGCTATTGATGAGCTTAAACGAGAGTTAAAGGCGGTTGTTTTGGCTCATTATTACCAAGACCCCGACATTCAAGACATTGCTGATTTTATCGGCGATTCTCTCGGACTTTCGCAACAAGCAGCCACCACTGATAAAGAGGTGATTGTGTTTGCAGGGGTTCACTTTATGGCAGAAACAGCCAAAATTCTCAATCCCGATAAATTAGTCCTGTTACCTGATTTAGAGGCCGGGTGTTCTCTGGCGGATAGTTGTCCACCGAAAGAGTTTGCCGAGTTCAAGACAAAGCATCCCACTGCTATTGTTGTATCTTATATTAATTGTACCGCAGACATCAAGGCCATGAGCGATGTTATTTGCACCAGTTCTAATGCGGTTAAAATTGTTAATCAACTACCTAAAGATCGTCCGATAATTTTCGGTCCAGATCGCAATTTAGGGCGATACGTTGCTAAAGAAACAGGGAGAGATTTGATCCTGTGGCAAGGTAGTTGTGTGGTTCATGAAACTTTCTCCGAAAAGAAAATTGTTCAGCTAAAAATTGAACATCCTACTGCGGAAATTATTGCTCATCCTGAGTGCGAAGAAACGGTTTTACGCCACGCTAGTTATATCGGTTCAACTACTGCTTTATTGAAGTATTCTCAGCAAAGTTCTCAGGATACTTTTATCGTTGCAACAGAACCTGGAATCATTCATCAAATGCAAAAGGAGGAACCATTAAAACGGTTTATTCCTGCACCAGCTATGAATAATTGTAGTTGTAATGAATGTCCTCATATGCGGTTAAATACTTTAGAAAAGTTATACCTATCCATGAAGCATAAGCAACCAGAAATTGTCATGGAGGAATCTACTCGTAAAGCGGCTTTAAAACCTATTCAACGGATGTTAGAAATGTCAAAGTAAGTTATCAGTTGCCGGTGAACAGTTAACAGTTTTCAGTGAACAGTTACCGGTGACTATTTTTCAGTTGACAGTGAACAGTTTTTTTAAGTACATTTAATAGAAAATAAAAACAATAATCTCGTCGATAATGGCTGTTATTCCTGAGATTAATAGAAGAATGATTTAACGATTAAATATTTGTTTCTTTTGCTGATTAATTTGGTTGAAAGATTCTAATTTCTTTTGCCACGTATCAATTACAGCTAGCCTAAGTTCTTCATTAGGAACACGATCGCAGTTTTCTAGTAATAGTTTGGGAGGAATAATATAATAGGTGACAGTTTTGTATAATCCAAAAAAGCAAAAAATAATACTAGCGATAGAAAAAACATAAGCAAATATTTTTAATACTAAGCAGGAATGACATAAGACAGGATTAGAATTAATTATTTCGTTGGGTAACTCATTAAGGAAAAAACGGATAAATGTAAAATTAAATCCAATTAATAAACCTAATTCAGTGTTAATAGTATTCTTAATGTCTTGAACTTCTTTTAGGGATTTTTCAATATAATCGTAGCTAAGATTGATATTGTTTTGGTAATCTTGATCAGTTGGATCTGAATTTGGAGTTTTGGTCATTTAAATAGTAACTGGTAACTGGTAACTGGTAACTGATAACTGCTAACTGCTAACTGGTAACTGATAACTTAAAAATGCTGAATGCTAACTGCTAACTGCTAACTGCTAACTGCTAACTGCTAACTGCTAACTGCTAA
>NZ_JARVCN010000081.1:0-9184 GCF_038442745.1 Crocosphaera sp. Alani8 | reverse complement strand
TGCTAACTGCTAACTGCTAACTGCTAACTGCTAACTGCTAACTGCTAACTGCTAATAAAAATGTTATAGTAGTCATAATAATAGCGTTGAAAATTATGGTTAATCCTCAAGACGATACAAAACAGTCTGATTCTACATTAAAATCTTCTCAAGCAAATAATAATGAAGCTGAAGAAGAAGGAACGAACAAGAAAAATAGGTTAAAGTTTGAAGAGAAAGATATGTATAAAATTAAACTCAATTTTTAGTATAGTATTACTAATTATAACAACAACTTTTGTTAAATTCCCCGTATTCTCGGAATAAAAACTAAACCTATTGTTCAGCCTAACCAACTAAACTAATATAGAATCGTGTGGAGTTTATGACTGTTATTACTATCCGTGAACAAGGTAAGACGGAAACAGGGTTTAATGCTACTTTAGCGATCGCCGGCAACAATTACAATATTACCGTTAATGATCCCTTTGATGACAGAGAGGAACAGGAATTAGAATGGTATTTTGAAGAATGGCTATGTAATCCCATTTTAGAAGAAGTAAAAGCAAACAGAGTTGCCCAAACTGTTGAAAGATACGGCAAAAACTTGTTTGAACAAGTATTTCAATCCAATATCAAAGCTTATAGTCAATACAACGGGTTACGGAAAGACTTAAGCAAAATACAAATTGAAATCGAGAGTATTACCCCAGAATTCCATGCAATTCACTGGGAATCCCTGCAAGATCCAGATTTACCTCGTCCTTTGGCCATAGAATCTATTTTCATCAGAAAAAGCGTCGAACCTGCGTCCATTTCAGCTGAAGTAAAAGAGTTTCCCACAGTTAACCTATTGGTGGTTATTGCTAGACCTCATGGGGATGATGATGTAGGTTATCGTACCATTTCTCGTCCCTTGGTGGAAGCTATCCGTAATGCTAAATTACGGGTTAATATTGAATTGTTACGTCCGGGAACTTATGAAGCATTAGAAAGACATTTAGAAAGCAAAGGAAGCGGATATTATCATATTGTTCATTTTGATGTTCATGGTGCATTAAAATCCTATGAAGATTATCAAAAAGGAGTGAAAAATAATCGTTATATTTATGATGTTCGATACGGTAGAAATAAAATTGAACCCTACGAAGGAGTAAAAGCATTTTTAGCATTGGAAGGGGAAGAAAAAGGAATATCTGATCCAGTTGAAGCGCAAGAAATTGCTGATTTATTAACAGGAAAAGGTATCCCTGTTTGTATCCTTAATGCTTGTCAGTCAGGTAAACAACTTCAATCTACTATTAGTGAAACCGGAAGAGAAGATAACCGCGAAACCAGTCTAGGAAGTCGTCTCATGAATGCAGGAATGCGAATGGTAGTCGCAATGAGTTATTCGGTGACGGTTACTGCGGCACAAGTTATGATGACACAGGTTTATCAACATTTATTCGATAAAGAAGACATTTATCAAGCAGTACGTTTAGGGAGAAGGGAATTATATAATCGTAAGCAAAGAAGAGCTTATTATAACATGGAAATAGAGTTAGAAGATTGGATATTACCTGTTACCTATTGTAATGGCAAAGTTGATTTTAATTTGAGAGAGTTTACCGAAAAAGAAGAAGAAAAATATTATTTAAGTTTAGATAGTAAATACGAATTTAGAAACCCGACTTATGGTTTTGTGGGACGGGATCTGGATATTTTGTTCATTGAAAAAGCATTAATTAAACATAATATTCTTTTATTACAAGGAATGGGAGGAACAGGAAAAACTACCTTATTGAATTATCTTAGGGAATGGTGGCAAGTAACTAATTTTGCCGAAAATATATTCTATTTCGGTTACGACGAAAAAGCCTGGAATCTACAACAAATAGTTTACGAAATTGGTCAAAAAGTTTATGATCGCTTCGAGTTTTCTAAGTTTCAAGCGATGAACTTAACCGTACAATGGCGTAAATTATCCGATAAATTACGCTCAGAATCTTATATTCTCATTTTAGATAACTTAGAATCAGTAACAGGAGAACCCCTCGCCATTCAAAATACCTTAGACGAAGCAGAAAGAGCAAAAATAAAACAATTTTAGCCTCTTTAGTGGAAGGTAAAACAAAAATAGTTTTAGGATCACGCATTAAGGAAACATGGTTACAAGAAGATACCTTTAGGGATAACCGTTATCAATTAAAAGGTTTAGATAGTCAAGCGAGAACCGATTTAGCAGAAAATATTTTAGAAAGAATTAATAGTAATCAGTCTTTAGATGAGTTAAAAAAAGATGATGATTTTCAACGGTTGATGAAACTATTGGGGGGTTATCCCTTGGCAATGGAGGTAATATTAACTAACCTGAAACAACAATCACCCAAAGAAATTTTACAACAACTAGAAACAGCAGAAATTAACCCAGGGGGAGACAATAAAACCAATAACATTGTTAAATGTATCGAATATTCCCACAGTAACCTATCAGAAGCATCACAGAAATTATTGTTATGCTTAGCACCTTTTCGGGGATTTATTGATCGCAGAGATCTTAAGCATTATGCAGAAGAATTAGGGAAACTGGAACCATTCCAAAGTTATGAATTAGAACAACTAGAAACAGCAGTAACAGAAGCAGTTAACTGGGGTTTATTGTCTCCTATCAGTCAAGATTATCCTCAATTATTAACTATTCAACCCGTCTTACCTTACTTTTTAAACACCAAACTAAAAGAAGTTGATCAAACCATCAAAGAAGCGTTAGAAGAAGGGTTTAAAAATCACTATAAAGGATTAGCAGGATATTACAAGAAATTAATAGAATCAAAAGAACCCCAAGAAAGACAACTGGGGAAAGCTTTTGTCCGCTGGGAATATGAAAACCTTTATCAAGGGTTACAGATTTGTTTAGCTAAAGAAGAAAGTGCTTATGCTATTTGGAGATGTTTATATGATTATCTGGGTTTAATTAGTAATAAAACAGAGCAATTAAAATTAACTCAGTCTGTCTATGATGCTGTTAATCTCTATCAACCAGAAAATTGTAATAAAATTTGGGAAGAAGAGATTGTAGTTATTGGGATTAATTTGGCTAATTGTTATTTGAGAAATCAAGATTATCAACTGACAAAAGAAACTTATCAAAGTACACTAGATTTAATTACTAAATTTCAGAATATTGAAGATAATCAAAAAAAATCTTATGAAGCGGATATTTATCAAAATTTAGGCATAGTATCCCAGGAAACAAGGGACTACCCCCAGGCAAAATCCTATTATGAACAAGCTCTCCAAATCAAAATTGAATACGGCGATCGCTTCTCTCAAGCAAGCACCCTGCACCAATTAGGCAGTGTATCCCAGGAAACAAGGGACTACTCCCAGGCACAATCCTACTATGAACAAGCTCTCCAAATCAAAATTGATTTCGGCGATCTCTACTTTCAAGCAAGCACCCTGCACGAATTAGGCAGAGTATCCCAGGAAACAAGGGACTACCCCCAGGCACAATCCTACTATGAACAAGCTCTCCAAATCAAAATTGAATACGGCGATCTCTACTCTCAAGGACGCACCCTGCACCAATTAGGGAGAGTATCCGAGGAAACAAGGGACCATCCCCAGGCACAATCCTACTATGAACAAGCTCTGAAAATCTTCATTGAATACGGCGATCTCTACTCTCAAGCACGCACCCTGCACAATTTAGGCAGTGTATCCCAGGAAACAAGGGACTACCCCCAGGCACAATCTTACTATGAACAAGCTCTGAAAATCAAAATTGATTTCGGCGATCGCTTCTCTCAAGCAAACACCCTGCACAATTTAGGCATAGTATCCCAGGAAACAAGGGACTACCCCCAGGCACAATCCTACTATGAACAAGCTCTGAAAATCAAAATTGATTTCGGCGATCGCTACGAGCAAGCTGGCACCCTGCACCAATTAGGGAGAGTATCCCAGGAAACAAGGGACTATCCCCAGGCACAATCCTACTATGAACAAGCTCTGAAAATCTTCATTGATTTCGGCGATCTCTACTCTCAAGCAAGCACCCTGCACAATTTAGGCAGTGTATCCCAGGAAACAAGGGACTACCCCCAGGCACAATCCTACTATGAACAAGCTCTCCAAATCTACATTGAATACGGCGATCGCTACTCTCAAGCAAGTACTTATGGACAATTAGGAATCTTATCAGAAACTTTATCCCAATTTGAGCAAGCTAAACAATACTATTTGCAAGCATTAGAGATTTTTGTTGAATTTAACGATGAAACCTACTCAGCTTTAACTCTTAGAAACTTAGCAAATTTACACTTAAATACCGGGGATAACAGTATTGTGACAGAAGTTGCCACCAGGTTTAATAGCACAGAAACAGAAGTCAGAGAATTGTTTAACAAATTAATAGGTAATACTGATAACTGATAACTGCTCACTGATAACTGATAACTGCTAACTGATAACTGTTCACTGTTCACTGTTCACTGTTCACTGTTAACTCCCACCAACAAGCCAAACAATAAACCTTGTTCCCTTATTATTATTTGAAACTGGACTAAATAACTCAATAACTCCTCCCATTTGATCAATTAACTCTTTAACAATAGCCAAACCCAAACCACTCCCCGAAATATCTCCGTCACTTTGAACCCCTCTGTAATGTCTTTCAAAAATATGCTCTTGATCCTTGAGGGGAATACCATAACCCGTATCCTCAATTGAAATTCCCTGGTATTTTCGATTATTAATTGTCCGAGACAAACCAAACTCAATTGTAACTTTACCCGATGCAGGTGTATATTTAATACTATTATCAATTAAATTACTCAAAACTTCCCTCAGTGCGGAAACATTAGCCAAAACAGGATCTAAATTTCCTGTTTTTATAACCCGTAAATCAATATCCTTATTCTCAGCAATAGACTCCGCAGAAATAACCACAGTTTCCAATATATCCCAAACAAAAACTTGAGTTAAACTTAAAGACTTGGATGCAGGTAAAGACAAGGATAAACCATCAGCAACAGCCACAGAATCCGTAGTTAAAGTAATTATTTCTTCCTCATTACTAAGAGATTTTTGTCCGCTTTCAAAATCCTTAATTAACTGTTGTAAATGCTCCCCCTCCCCCAATATATTACTAACAATAGAACGATTTTGATCCTCAACCCCCAAACGTTTTAACAGCAACTTCCCAAACACTTTTAAAGCAGTTAGAGGGTTCCTTATTTGATGAAACAAATCATCCAAACGATCGCGCTCTTGTTGTTGCTGCAATTGTTGCTGTTGTAGCTGTCTTCTGTACCACTCTTGATGCTGATCCAATAAACAGGCAATAGCGATGGTATCAGCTATCTGTTGCACCTGACCAAATTCTTCTGATTCCCAAGGGTTTGCCTCTCTTTGCGTCACCAAAATCCCCAAAACCACCTCTTTATATATCAGTGGTAATACAATTTGATAATCTTTTGTGTCAATGTTGCCGTTTTCTGAGAAAATAGAATAGCGATCGAGATTGTTCGGTAAGCCTTGATATAAGTTAGATAGGGTTATCTCCTGTTTCCCTTCCCTTAAGCGAATAGGCTGTTGTTCCGGACTCTGTATCGTATCTCTGAAAGGATAAACAACCACAGGGATTAAACTAACTGCGTTACCCTCTTCCTCCGAGGTTAAATAAACCGCACACCAATCCGCTTGCAAAGTTTTCGCCAATAGCTCCACTTGGGAGCGACACAAAGCGATAAAATCTTGACCAGGGTTGGGAATATTTGCAGTGGCAGAGGACATAAGGAAATACGCTTTATATTAATTCTTGTTACAAAATATTAAGTTTTGCAACAACTCATCTGGGAAATAAGTCAACATAAATTCCACAATAGCACAACTGGCCTGGTATAGAGAAGATTATGAAAATTCAGGAATTATGTAAGCAATACTTGATTTTTAGAAATTAAACGGATATAATGACCTCGGATTTTGTAACTATGACTACAAAGAATAGTCAAAACAGGAGGTAATAGGGTTGGCTAGAAAGCGTAAACGTAAAAGTCGCCGTCGCCAAGAAGGCCGGAAAATTCTTGAGCTTGTACCCCAGTATAATATCGAGAGCGGAGAGGACAAACCAGTCACTGCCGCTAGAAAATACATTCACGCTGTAGGGATACATCCCCCGGCCTTACTTATTGTAAGACGAAACGAACACACCACAGATAGATATTTTTGGGCAGAGAAAGGCTTATTTGGCGCTCAGTACGTTGAAGAAAACCATTTTCTCTTCCCTAGTCTAAAAGAATACCAGCCGCAAGTGCCTAAAGCACAAACTAAGACTCCTGCTGTTACTGGTTAACCATAACTCAACATAGAAAACAACTCAATCCCCCAGAAAAATCTAGGGGGATTTTTGTTTGCTTGATTATTATATCTCAATTAGCCGATTTTAGAGCAAAACTTTGTTTTAATTGGATCACCTCGTCCCGATGAGCGGTTAAAGTTAAGATACTACCTTGTTTTGAGCCTTCTTGGGGGAGACTTTCCAGGGAAAAAGAAACGGTTTCCACTCTCCGAGCTTTTTTCCAGTAAAAAACACCGGCAATAGGAGACAGGAGTTCTAAAGCAAAGAATAGGGGAGTGAAAGGGGGATAGGCGAACGATAACACCAATATAATGCACGTCAGTCCTGATGCCGCTAAAATTGTCAGAAAAATAGCTAAAAACAAACTGGGACGTACCAACCCTTCAAAGGTGATGGTATTTTGTCCCCCAGAAGAAGGTATGATGCGGTAAGCCCGTTGGATAAAATAGTCTTTGAGTTGTTGTAATAAAGACATTTCTGAGACTTCTGAGATAAGTTTAACCTGTTCGGTGCGATCCTTAACCGAAGCGCGAATAAAGAAGAATAACCCTACCATCAACAGAAGGGTGAGGAAAAAGGTTGAGCTTAAAATAGGCGTATTCACGATACCAATATTAAATTATTTAGGTTGATCCTATCATTGCCTTGTCTCCTGAGCTAACTTTACGGTGGATGGAGGTCACTTTTCGGCAACATTTAGTTAATATTAAAATTGAATATTATGTCCCCCCCCAGGGGAAGGTATTTTATACTATTGATTAGAGGGAGTTTAGGGAATATCCACCCTGCATACTTTCGTTTTAAACTATCGTTGAGGTAACAAATATGGTTGCAACGCCAGACAAACAACACACTCATCCCATTGAGGGAACCAATAAAAGCGATCGCGTAGCGGTTTTGTTGATGGGTTACGGTGAAGTAGAAAGTTACGAAGATTTTGCTAACTATAATGAACAAGCTTTAAATTTATTGACTGCAAAGTTTGCACCGGTTCCCACTTGGATATATCCTCCTTTAGCTAAATTATTAGCTATTTTTGACCTCCATGAATGGCAACATCAACACGATCATTTTGTTTCCCCTCACAACCATATTTTTGAGCATCAACGGGCTTCTATTGAGAAAAAAATACAAGAAAAATGGGGTGATCGAGTTCAAGTTTTTAAAGCATTTAACTTCTGTAAACCGTTTTTACCCGATCAAGTTTTAACAGAAATTAAAGCCCAAGGATTTGAGAAAATATTAATCTATCCTCTATTAGTGGTTGATTCTATTTTTACCAGTGGTATTGCTGTAGAACAAGTTAACGACGCTTTATCCTCTTTATCCGAAGGAGATCAGCATTGGATCAAAGGTTTACGTTATATCCCCTCTTTTTATAACGAACCAGCTTATTTAGATTTGATGGCTAAATTAGTAGAAGAAAAAATCAAAAAAGATTTAGCCGATAAATACCTTCCCTCTCAAGTTGGTATTATTCTAATGAATCACGGTTGTCCCCACGAAGCTAAAGGGTTTACTTCAGGAATTGATGAAAGTCAGATGTTATATGAGTTAGTCAGAGAAAGATTAATTCATCGTTATCCTTTGATCTCTGTAGGTTGGCTAAATCACCAAACCCCTTTGATTAAATGGACACAACCTAACGCAGAATTAGCCGCTAAAAACTTGATGGAATTAGGGGCAAAAGCGATCGTATTTATGCCCATTGGTTTCGCCACAGAAAATCACGAAACTCTCTTAGATGTAGAACACATTATCCATCATTTACATAAGAAATATTCCGATGTTACTTATGTACAAATGCCTTGTGTTAACGATGAACCAGAATTTTGTGAGATGGCTGCACAATGGGCAGATTCGCACATTACAGACTTATTATCAGCAGAAGCTGTGACGGTTAATCCTACTTTAGCAGTGGGCAATTTAGACGTTAACCATCATCATCACGATCACGATCATGGTCATCATCATCATCATTAATTGATGTTAAACAGGAGTAAATCTCAATGTTTTACTCCTGTTTAACATAAGAACAGAGAAATTAGCACCCTATGAAAGCACAAAAAGTTTTCAGCAACTGGTTAACTAAAATTTCTCTTTATTTGAGTAATAAAATTGTCAACTTTTTGACCCAAAGTCTTTCGATTTCCCAGTGGGATAATCGACTTTTAGGACTAAGTTCTTTTCCTATAAAAACCATTATTGATATCGGAGCAAACGAGGGGCAATCTTGTCGCAAATTAAGGTCAATTTTTCCTAATGCCACCATTTATGCTTTTGAACCCAGTCATTTAGCTTATTCTAAATTAGAAACGTTAGCAAAAAGGTATCAGAATTTTTACTATTTTAACCTAGCATTAGGACAAGAAAATAGTCAAGTTGCTTTTTATGAGCATAGTTATTTTACACAGTCATCATCACTACTAAAAACAACTGATAAATGCGAAGAAAATTATCCGTTTTTAGCGAATCAAAATACAATAACAATTGAGCAAACTACATTAGATACTTTTTTTGAATTAAAAAATTTAGATCAAGAAATTTTAATAAAAATAGATGTTCAAGGAGCAGAAGATATAGTAATTCAGGGAGGAAAAAAGGTGTTAGATCAAGCTATGGGTTGTATTGTTGAAATATCAATTTATCCAGCTTATAAACAACAAGCTAATTTTGAAGCTATTTTTAACGAGTTGACAGTTTTAGGGTACAAATTTGTTGGAACTATTGATCAAGTTAGTTCTCCTAACGGTACTGTTCAGTATTTTGATGCTGTTTTTATTAAAGAGAAATTTTTAGCTTCACTGCGAGAAGCCCCGCACTGTACCGAAGGTCAGTGTCGGGATGGGGCGTATAAAC